>CAYNSI010000071.1:0-10390 GCA_964399665.1 uncultured Enterobacterales bacterium
AGGCTTATCTGTCATCAAAAGCTGCTCTTAGGCTGAAACTTGTTGATGTGGTAACTTACAATCATCGTCAATCTAAAGTAAAATTGACTTTCATTTTAAAGGCAGAGGAAGCCTGATGAGTTCTGATCTTATAGAAATCAACAACCTTTCCTTCAGTTATTACGGGCATAAGATTTACGACGGCATTGACCTTAAGATCCCCAAAGGAAAGATAACCGCCATCCTGGGCCCATCAGGAACAGGCAAGACCACGCTGCTGCGTCTTATAGGAGGGCAGCTTAAACCCTCTTCAGGGCAGGTATTGTTTGACGGGATCAATGTCCATGAGCTGGGGCGTTCCAAACTTTATGAATTAAGAAAAAGAATGAGCATGCTGTTTCAAAGCGGAGCTTTGTTTACGGACTTAAGTGTTTTTGAAAACGCCGCTTTTCCCCTCAGGGAACACACTAAATTAAAAGAACCCTTAATAAGGGACATTGTGCTGATGAAACTTGAGGCAGTAGGCTTAAGGGGCGCTGCCAATTATGCCCCCCAGGAGCTTTCAGGCGGCATGGCAAGAAGAGCGGCTCTTGCCCGCGCTATTGCACTAGATCCTGATCTCATCATGTATGATGAGCCTTTTGTCGGGCAGGATCCTATCACCATGGGAGTTTTGGTAAAGCTCATTTCTGATCTAAACTCATCCCTTGAGATAACTTCGCTTATTGTGACACATGATGTGGCCGAGGTTTTGGGCATTGCCCATTATGTTTATATTCTTGCCAACGGAAAGGTAATAGGGCATGGTACTCCCGATGAGGTAAGACAAAGTGGCGATCCTAAAGTAAGACAATTTATCAATGGTGATTACGACGGTCCTTATGCCTTTCATATGCGTACTGATACATCTTATTTAGAGGAGCTTTGATGCTTTATTTTATTGGCAGCATCGGCAGATGGGGGCTTAAAAAAGTTACCTCCCTGGGACGATCCACCATCATGCTCATGCATGCTTTGATAGGAAAGCCTGAATTTAAAAAGCACTTCCCCCTGCTTATAAATGAAATTTATTTTATAGGAGTGCAGTCGATTATCATCATTCTGGTATCAGGCCTTTTTATCGGCATGGTGCTGGGACTACAGGGCTTTAATATCCTCAAGGACTTCATGGCAACAGGTTCTTTGGGCACCCTGGTAGCTCTTGCCATTATCAGGGAATTAGGACCCGTAGTGACAGCCTTATTATATGCAGGAAGGGCAGGTTCGGCACTGACGGCGGAAATCGGCCAGCTTAAGGCTTCAGAACAATTATCCTCCATGGAAATGATGGCAGTAGATCCGTTAAGGCGCGTGATCTCCCCCAGGTTTTGGGCAGGAGTCATCTCTATGCCCATTCTTTCCATGCTCTTCTGCCTTATCGGCATTTACGGGGGCAAGCTTGTCGGGGTTGACTGGCTGGGCCTTGATGACGGCATTTATTGGTCGGGCATGCAAGCTTCGGTGGATTTAATCGATGACATCGGCAATATGGTTATTAAATCCTTTGTATTTGCCATTGTCTGTACCTGGATAGCTCTTTTTAACGGCTATGACTGTACCCCTACCTCATCGGGGATCAGCAATGCCACAACAGCCACTGTGGTACAGTCCTCCCTTGCAGTATTGGGTCTTGATTTTGTATTGACAGCAGTTATGTTTTAGGTGGGTTATGAAATTCAGCAAAACAGAGTTTTTGGTTGGGCTTTTTATGATGCTGGCAATCGCCTCCACCGTAATAATGGCCCTTAAGGTATCAGGTCTGGTGCTTGACAGCAGTTCCAATACCTATACCGTAAAAGGACATTTTGACAATATAGGATCCTTAAAGCTGCGCGCTCCTGTCAGAATCGGCGGAGTAGTTATAGGACGGGTTGAGAATATCTACCTGGACAGGGATTCCTTGGTACCTGTTGTTGAAATGGGAATTTACTCACAATATCAGGAGATCTCCAGTGAATCCCGTGCCGCAATTCAAACTTCCGGCATCATCGGCGAACAGTACATCGCCATCACCCCGGGATTTTACGATGAGGCACTTGGCACTACCTATTTAAAAGACGGAGACTTTATCCGCGACACCAACTCTGCCGTAGTGCTTGAGGATTTAATTGCCAAATTCCTCTACAACTCCAATGATGACAGCAGCAACTAGTTTTAAGCCCAAGGAGAATAACATGTTTAAAAAAATCTTCCTGTCCCTTACAGCACTTACCATGATCTTTTCTTGCAGCATCACCTCGGCACAAACCGATGCGCAGGATCCTTACGAAATGCTTACTACAGTAGCCCAAGATACCTTTGACACCCTCAAGGCCAATAAGGACAGGGTAAAATCAGATCCTCTCTTTCGCAGGGAGCTGGTGCGGGAAAAACTGCTGCCCTATATGGATACTGCTTACTCGGCCTATATGGTGATAGGAAGTAATATGCAGCAGACCACAGAAGAGCAGCGTAAAGCCTTTACGGCGGCCTTTGCCGAATACGTCATTGCCTCCTACGCAGAGGCCCTTGGCAAATACGACAATCAGGAGCTGGTGCTGCCCCCGCCGCAGCAGGTAAAGCCTGAAGATACCATGATAAATTATAAATTCCTGATCCGTGAGGAGGGCAAACAGGATTTGGAGCTTGTCTTTAAGTTAAGGAAAAACAAAAATACCGGCGAATGGAAAGCCTTTGACATGGTGGCAGAAAACATTTCCATGCTGCAGGCAAAACAATCCGAGCTGACCCCCCTGATAAGAAAAAACGGCATTGACAGCGTAACGGCCATGCTGATTGAAAAGACCGCCTCAGGAAATCTTGAGCCAGTAGTAGAACAGTAGCAGCTGCAAAAAATGTTTACCGCCTTAAATACCACTACCGTCCCAGAGCTTTGGGAGCAAAAAGAGCAGTATTTTGTCTTAGATATGGTGGATCTTAGAAATTTACAGGATGTGGACTCGGCAGGAGTTGCCTTCCTGGTTCAATGGGCAAAAGCCTTAAAGGGGCGCAGGCTGACTCTAAAAAACACTCCCCCGAGGCTTTTTAAGCTTATTGAAACCTTCAGGGTCACAGAACTTTTTGATATTGTTTAAATCAAAACTTTAAGATCTGCAATCTAGCATCATCTGTTGATCTTAGGCCTTAATTCTGCTGCCTAAAGACGCCTTGCTTTTGTTACTTTCGCTCTTTTGGGTGCTCCCAAACAGGGCAGGTAAAAGACTGTACTGTGCCTGCAGGCTGGTTTTTGAGATAGAGCCCCAATAATTTACAGCAAAACCTGCAAATGAACTCTAAAAGCTTTAATATAGAGCTGAGCGCAATGCTTTTTTGACAATCGGCAAAAAACTTCCAACATTTGAGTTGGTTTAAGGATGAGTTATATGCAGATAACTATTCAAGGTGCCGGCATCAAAATTACTGATGCCCTAAGTGACTTTGTTAATGAAAAATTTAAAAAGCTGGATCGTAAGGCCGATCTTATAAACTCGATCAGCGTTACCCTGGCCGTAGAGAAGCTTGAGCATATTGCCAAGGCCGATATAGCCGTAACGGGAGGCAATCTGCATGCTGAGGCAACCGCAGACAGCATGTACCCTGCCATTGATGCCCTTATTGATAAGGTGGACCGGCAGATTGTCAAATACAAGGAGAAAATGAAGGAATAGCCCCACGGCAGTTCCAGGCCCTGCAAGCGCAGGGCTTTATTGTATAAACCTGTAAATCATGGAAAATCCCTACACCATCCTGCCTAAAACTATAATTCTGGCCCCCTTGTCCTGCTTTAGCAAAAAGCGTCTTTTTGAGGAGTTGGGAGAAAGTGCCGGCTGCTGTCTTGGCATTGACGGCAGGGAAATTTCAAGAGCCCTGGCACAAAGGGAGGCATTGGGAACCACCTATGTGGGGAACGGTACTGCCGTACCGCATGCAGTATTTGAAGGCAGTAAGGAAGCTGCCGTATTGGCTCTTTTAAACAAGCCCGTTGCCTTCAACGGCATTGACAGTGAAGAGATTTTAGTAGACACCGTCTTTGCCTTTTGTTTTGCCTTAAAACCTGAGAGTAAATTAACTGAAGACAAAGAAATGTTTGGGGATCATCTGGTGCGGCTTTTATCACAGCGTGAACTGACTGCC
Source organism: uncultured Enterobacterales bacterium (assembly GCA_964399665.1). Lineage (GTDB taxonomy): Bacteria > Pseudomonadota > Gammaproteobacteria > Enterobacterales > Succinivibrionaceae > Avisuccinivibrio_A. The sequence continues at coordinate 4,132 of CAYNSI010000071.1, forward strand.
TCGCTGCGGCTTTCCCGCCATGACAGCAGCAAAATTGCCGGAATTTTAAAAAAAGTCGACGCCATGCTTTTTAAGCTGATGACAGGGGATCATAAGTCTCCTGAAGATATTAACAACGCCCTGAATTTTAACCGGGCTCTTGAGGATAACCCTGAAGATGAGCTCTAAAATTACCACAAGTTACCGGGAAAAGGTCTCCCTTTTTATTATTTCCGGGCGCTCGGGCTCGGGCAAGAGTGTGGTCTTAAGGGCTCTTGAGGATTTGGGCTTTTACTGCATCGACAATCTTCCTGTTATGTTTGTCTCAGATCTTCTTAAAACTGCCAAAGACCGCTATCCTAAACTTGCAGTATCAATAGATATCAGAAACATCCCCCAAAACGGTGAGAACTTATCGGACCTTTATGACACCCTGCGCGCAGATCCTTTGATAGACATCACCATTATTTATATTGATGCTGAAGATAAAGTTCTTATTAAGCGTTATCTTGAAACAAGACGCCTGCACCCTTTGTCACGCAACAAGCTTTCCTTGGAAGAGGCCATCGTTATGGAGAAAGCCCTGTTGTCTGACATTGCGGCAACAGCAGATCTTCGTATCGACACCTCAACTTCCACCATCCATGAGCTGACAAACCAGGTCACCACTTTGATTTTGGGCAGGCCGCAAAAAGAACTTGTCATAGTCTTTGAATCTTTCGGCTTTAAAAGCGGTATTGTCAACGATGCCGACTTTGTCTTCGATGCCCGCTTTCTGCCCAATCCCTATTGGGAGACAGAACTTCGCGATAAGACCGGGCTTGATCCTGAAGTCATAAGCTTTTTTAGAAGGCATGCCATGGTGGACCGCTATACCAGGCAGATTGATATGCTGTTGATGGAATGGCTTGAAGAGCTTAGGAAAAGCAACCGCAGTTATCTTACCGTAGCCATAGGCTGTACCGGAGGCTACCACCGCTCGGTTTATATTGCCCAATCCCTTTTTGAGTCCTTCAGTGCCAGAGGAATTCACGCTAAGGTGCGCCACCGCGCTCTGGAAAAGAGCCTTGACTGAAGATCAAAGCCTATGAAGCTTTCCTGCGTCCCCGCTTTTTGGGGGCAGGCTTTTTTGCCTCCTTGACTTCCTTGTACTCAAGGGCCATCAGGCCGCTTTCATCCGTGACTACCAAAAGATCCTTGATCTTCTTTAGGGCGGCATTTTCAATCTGCCGCACCCTTTCAACCGAGATCTTAAGCTCTCCTGCAAGATCCTGTAAGGTGCTTTTAGAATCATCAAGCCAGCGCTTTTTGACGATAAGGCGGCTGCGCTCATCTAGCGAGTCTAAAGCCTCCTTAAGTTTTTTAAGCTCATAGCTTTTATAGTCATTATCCTCAAAATGTAAGGCAAAATCCGAGCTTTCATCTTCCAAATAGGCAACAGGAGCGGCACCTGATACTGCAGTACTGCTGTCTTCAGCTTCCAGATCAAAACCGATATCCTGGCCTGATAAGCGCGATTCCATTTCCGCAACATCACTGACATTAACCCCCAGGGTGTCAGCCACTGCGGTTTTTTCCTTTTCGCTTAACCAGCCCAAATGCTTTTTATTATGTCTTAAATTAAAAAACAGCTTGCGCTGGGCCTTGGTGGTAGCCACCTTGACCATGCGCCAGTTGCGGATGACATAATCGTGGATCTCAGCCTTGATCCAGTGCACCGCAAAGGCGGCAAGACGCCCGCCGACCTCAGGGTCAAAGTGACGGACCGCCTTCATAAGACCAATATTGCCCTCCTGGATAAGATCCGACAGCGGCAAACCATATCCTAGATAGCCTCTTGCTATGCTCACTACCAGCCTAAGATGTGACATTACAAGCTTTCTTGCCGCATCAAGATCACCATAATCCCGAAGCCTTCGAGCCAAAGCCCTTTCATCTTCCTCTTCAAGCATGGGGCAGCGATTGACTTCCCTGATAAAACTGTCAAGGCCTGAGGCTGTGGCGGCAGGAAGATATGAAGATTTGGCCTTTTTTTCATCATTGAGGATTTCAGCACTGGCAACAGGAGCTTCGCTGTCATAGGGAACTTCAGTGCTCTCTTCAATAAGATCCGGGCCATTAAGATCCAAAGCATCAAGTCCCTCTTTAGGATCTTCGCCATCCTGCAGACTGTGGTGATGATTCAAGGCTTTACCCATAAATTCCCGTTGCTGTTAATCAAGCTTGATGATATTAAGCTTATCAAGCCTTTGCGGCATTTTCCTGTGGCTGATTATAATAACACCTCCTTTAAGGCTTGAAAGATTCTGCAAAATGATCCTGACGTTATTATCATCAAGGCCCTCAAAAGGTTCATCGAGAATCAAAAACTCCCGCTTTAAGATAAGAGCCCTTGCAAGAGACAATCGCCGCATTTCCCCGCCGCTTAAAGATGAGGTGATCCCATCAAGATAGGTATCAAGCCCTGCAGGAAGTGCTTTTATCGTCTTTTCAAGATTAACGCTTCTTAAAACATCAAAAAAGCTTTGTTCACTTACCTTATTTAAACTTCCTTTGAGAATTTCTCTGACAGTTCCGGGGATAAAGGAGTTTTCCTGCAAACTTAAGGCATAATGCTCCCGCCACTTTATTTGATTAAATGTTCCTATGCAGATGCCGTCTGCTCTTAAAGTTCCCTCATCAGGATCCAAAAGCCCTGTTAAAAGATGGATTAAGGTGGTCTTGCCGCAACCTGTTCTTCCTGTAATCAGGTAATTTTCAGAAGATTTGAAAGTATAGGAAAAATCCTTGATGACAGGAAGATTGCCCCTCTTGAAGGTGACCTTATCAAAAACCAGGGAGCTTACCCTCCCTGAAAGTTCTGTTCCTAAGATCCTGCCTTCTGCATCAGTATGAATAGCAGTATCGACATCAGGCCCTGACCGCCTTGTTACTGCTTTTTTTTCAAGATTATAAATACGCTTAAGGCTTACCAGGCTTTCTTTGATGGCAAAAACGGCAGCAGGAAGGGGCATTAAAAATTCAAAGGAGGACATTACCACAATGGCAAGTGCAATCATCAAAGGACCTGAGATTAAGCCTTTTTCTACCATAGGGATCAAAATTAAAATAGTAAGAGGAAAGCTTAAAAGTGCAAGGGAAGTAAGCATTGCAGACAAAAGCCCGTCATAAAATAATCTTCTTCCTGCAAAAAGTGCTTTTTTTATGGCAGAAGCTTGTGTCCTGCGGTACAAAAAGGGCACAGCCCCTGCGCTTTGCAAATCAAAAAGACCTAAGATGAGGTTGCCGCTTTGTCTTTGCAGCTGCTCTGACAGTAAAGTTTTGCGGTAATAGGAGGCCCCCTGTATTTTCATAACCAAAAAAGGAAGCACCAGCACCGCAGCTGCCACAAAACACAAGACCATCACCGCCAAAGGCTTTGAGATAAAAAACAAAACCAAAAGCAGTATCGTACTTAAGATCACGGCACAAAAAATGGGCAGAATTTCTCTGATATAAAGTGACTCAATGACGCCAAGATCATGGCGCAAGGTTCTTTCCACATCGTGGCTTCTAAGATGCAGGGCCTCATCCAAAGGAAGCGAAAGCATTTTATTAAAAAGGGCAGAGCGCCATCTTTCAATTACCTTGAAGGTCAAGTGATGATTGATAATCCTCTCAAGGTAGCGCAACAGCGTTCTTAACAGGGCCGACAGCCTTATTATCGATGAAAATATAAAAATATTTACAGAGATCCCCCAAAATCCTGCCACACCCATTATGGTAAGAAAATAGCCTGCAGTTCCCATTAGAGTAAGTGATGATAAGGAGGCAAGGCAGGAAAGTACTACCCCTAAACTTAAGGATTTTAATGACCTTTTAAACTCGGTTACCGCCGTACTGCTAAGCTTCAAGATCGATGACCTCATCACAAAAACTTAAGGTAAGACTGCGGTGGGTGGCCACCAGGACCGTTTTGCCCTCATAAACATCCCGCATCCTGGTTAAAAACAGTCTTTCACTTTCCTCATCTAAAGAGGCCGAAGGCTCATCAAGGAGGATCAAAGAGGCATCCTTTAACATGGTTCTTGCAAGGGCAATAAGACGCATCTGCCCACCTGAAACAAGACGCGAATCCTCCCCTACTTTTTTATCAAGTCCTTCCGGAAAGATTTTAAGAAGATCCAAAGCCCCGGCTTTTCTTAGATTTTCAATCAATACCTCATCATCAATCCTGCTGTGCCACAAGGTTAAATTATCTCGTAAAGTTCCATAAAAAAGGTGCGGCTCCTGGGGGATGAAGGCAGTCCTTGAGGGATCAAAGAGGGAAAAGTAATCCTCACTTCCTAAAAAAACTTGTCCTGAAACTATTTTAAGCTTGCCAAACAATGTCAAAAGCAAAGAGGTCTTGCCAATTCCTGAGGGTCCTTTTAAGGCCGTGATTTTTCCAGTATTAATTTTAAGGGAAACATCCTCAAGCCCAATCCTGCCGTCAGGGTAGGCGGCACAAAGATTATCAACCACTATGGGAAACCCCTGTGACAGGCTGTGGGAAAACCTGTTGGAAATCAAAAAACCTGTGGGATCTTGGTTAAAAACTGCATCAAAACCTGACGTTTTGCGGTGAGTTTTCTGAAAATCCAAAGGTTTTTTATATGTTGTTAAAGGATCTTGCAAAGCGCAACTTTTAAGGTGCAGATCTTTTGTAGAAGTCCTAAGGGATTCTTTTTCCGGGACTGATTTTAAATCTTCACAGTTCTTTTGGAGAACCTCACGATTTTTTTGAAGATCCGCGCTCTCCTTACTCTTTTCATCATCCAAAAGCAGTGACGCAATTTTAGAGGCTGCTGCAAAAGCGCGCTGTTTTTGATGAAAATAGGAGCCTAAAGATCTTAAAGGCAAAAAGTATTCAGGCGCACACAACAGCACAAATAAGGCTGATTGATAGGGAAAAGCGTTTTCATAAATGGCAAAGCCTAAAAGGACCGCACAAAAAGCAATCCCTGCGGTTGCAAAAAACTCCAAAGTTGCAGCTGATATAAAGGCCACATATAAGATCTGCAGAGTTTCAACCCGCCATCTTTTGGATGCTCTTGCAATGTTGCTGCCCTCTTTTACCTCAAGTCCGTAAATCCTTATTAGGGGCAGATTTAAAAAGCTTTGATAAAAACGCTCTGAAAGCCTGGTTAAGGTATTAAGCTGCCTGTCACTTACCCTCTTGGTAACCCTGCCTATTAAGACCATAAAAAGAGGAATTAAGGGCGTAATAATCAAGAGCACCAAGGCTGCCTTAAAAGAGGCCGTAACAATGGCTGCATAAAGCACCACAACAAAGGCAACCGCTTTTCTTTTGCCCTTTAAATATACCGTATAAAAAGGAATGATATTGTCTACTGCTTCATTGACAAGCATCACCAGCCCCTTTGAATAGGACGGGCAAAAGGCTCCTTTTTCAATAATCCTGTCAATAAGCCCAAGGCGCAGCTGCACCTCAGCCCTCGTTGACATCAGGGCATTGATCCTGGCATCTAAAATCCCCAGAGTAAGTCTTATGGGAACGATAAAAATGGCAAGATATATAAAGGTATAGTTTATAGGAGCATCTTTGATGACAAAGTCGGCAACAGCATCAGAGATCAGAAAATAAAACAGGGCAAGACATAAAGCATCGGCAAAAGCAATGATGCTCTGCCGTGCTCCATAGGATCTTAAAGTGCGTCCTGCTTGCTTTAAAGTTTGGTCCGCACGCAGATCTTCTTTAGTAAATTTCCCACTCTTCAATGAGATAAGCTACAAAAACGCAAAAGGCAATTGCCCCTGCCAAACCTAACATCCAACCTAAATAAATCATGTAGCTGCCTCCTAATGGTCTTTTAAGACCTCGGTACCCGACACCCTGCTCCACATTCTGCGATAAGCATAGATGGTATAGGCCAGCAGTATGGGCACGCATATAATGGTCACATACAACATTACCTGCAGGGTAAACTGTGAGGAACTGGCATCCCATATGGTAAGGGATGACGAAGGATCGATGCTTGAGGGCATTAAAAACGGGAACAGCGCAACTCCTGCGGTAATAATGGTAAAGGAAATCCCTATGGAACTTCCGATTATCGCCCTTACCGCCCTGCCTTTGTACCCGCAAATGCCGGCTATAAGCATGCCCCCTGCTGCCAGAACGGGGATCACAATGAGAACCGGAAGTTCTGCATAGTTGGCAAACAGGCCGTGGCTTATGAGAGCAACCTCTTTGTCTGCAATGACATGGTAGGAGTCTACAGGCGCTTCTGCCACCAAA
>CAYNSI010000072.1:0-7920 GCA_964399665.1 uncultured Enterobacterales bacterium
CTTAAGGCTTTATTTCTTGGGAAAAAGGCCCTCTTTCCTGCAGGTCCTTTTGTAATTGCACATCTTTTTGGAGACTATCCTTTATTGCAGCTTTTTGGGGTCAAAAGGAAAGGCAGGATTGCTTTTAGTGCCTGTGAGATTAAACGCCCTGATATCAAAGGCCGGTCGTTAAGAGATGAGGCCTTGCAGCAACTATGTGACTGTTATGTGCACAACTTAGAACAAAAAGTGCTGGAAAATCCCCTGGAGTGGTTTAATTTTTATGATTTTTGGGCCGCAGACGGTGCAGCGGAGGAGCAGAATGCACAGCATTAGACAGTATGAGATTGAAAATACCATTACCTACAAGATCCCTTTCTTTGATGTAGATCCCATGAGGGTGGTTTGGCACGGCAATTATTTTAAATATTTTGAGGTATCAAGGGCGGCGCTTTTTGAAAAATTCGATTTGGGCTACCTTAATATGGAAAAGCATGGGATCATGCTTCCTATTATCGATGTTAAGGTCTCATACCGCAGATCTTTGCAGGTTAATGATGAAATTGCCGTAAGAGCCTATCTTATGGAATGTGAAAACAAAATTAAGGTAGGCTATGAGATCCTCAAAGATGATCTGCTCTGCTGCTTTGGAGTCACCACTCAGATTGCCATGGATGCCAAAACTAAGGAGCTTCTTTTTGAGGTTCCTGACATTATCAAAGAGCGTTTTACCTTAAAAGTTTGATGATAAAAATGGAGCAGGATAGGTGAAAGTGCCTTGTTTTATAAAAGTTTTTTTGCCATTGTTGGCAGTAATGATAACAGCTGCAGCACCTGGTTTTGCCTACACCTTAGATGAGGTGCGCGATAACTTAAATAAGGCAGCCTATCTTCAGGCAGACTTTAAGCAAAAGAGGGAACTAAAAGAGTTTAATACCACCCTTACATCAGAGGGCACCATGATCCTAAGCATAGATGAGGGCATAGTGTGGCTTCAGGAAAAACCTTTTTACCTTAAGATGGTAATCACGCAGGAGTATCTAAAGCAGACAGGCCCTGACGGCAGGGAGGAGATGTTATCCTCAGGGGATAATGCTGTTTTTTTTGAAATAAGCTCGATTTTACGATCTTTGTTCAGTGCTGATTTTGCAGTGATTGAAAGAAGTTTTGCTGCAGAATTTGCAAATAAGGAAGCTTTTTGGATCTTAACTTTAACCCCCAAAATTTCCCCTTTAGATAAGATCTTTGATGCGATTGTCCTTCAAGGAACAGAGTTTATCGATAACGTAAAACTTGCAGACAGCAGGGGGGATGTTACCTCAATTGACTTTGCAAACCAAAGCAGGCTTGAGGCACTAAATGATGCGCAAAAAAAGCTTTTTGCCCCCTAGGGCAGTATTTTTCGGTGCTTTTACGGCACTGTGCCTTTGCTATATCCTCTCGTTTCTGCCGCGCTTTCCTCTTGAAAGCTCAGTGCTTTCTTTACTGCCTCCATTAGTATCCGACAATGTAGATCCTAAAATCAATGAAGCCTTTGCAGCAAGGCTTGATACGCAAGCTGTGGTGCTGGTGTCATCAAAAGATGCCGATAGGGCAGCAAAGGCTGCAGATTTTGTATCCCAAAGACTGAATCGACTGCCCCATGTCAAATCCGTTACCGCAAAATTTACTGAAGAGAGGAAAAATGCTTATGCCAAAGCCTTTTTTGACTTTAAGGAGGCCATGATTTCCGATGAGGTAAGAGAAAGGCTTGCTTCAGGCGGAGCTTCCTCATATGTTTTAAGTCAGCTTTTTTCAGGTTTTCTTGGAGTAGGCGCATCTGAGCTTGCCAATGATCCGCTGCTTTTGACAAGACAGCTGCAGTCTGCAGGTTTTGGCTCTTCCAACTCAAGGTTAGGCCTGTGCGGGGATTTTCTTTGTGCCTCCTATGAAGGGCAAACTTGGTATTTTCTGCATCTTACTTTTGATGAAGAGGCCCGCGGGATCACAGCTGCCCAACAGATTGCCCTAGCATTTGATAATTTGCGCGATGATTTGCAAAAAGAAGATCCTAATGCCCTGATGTATCAGCGCGGTGCCGTCTTTTATACTGCAGAGGCTGCTGCCATGTCAGAGCATGATATTACCCTGTTAGGCTCTGCTACCATTATCATTCTTCTTGCAGTCATGGCCTTTGCTTACCGATCTGCAATTCCCCTGCTTGCTGTGGTGTTATCCATTGTAAGTGCCGCTGTCATTGCCACGGCCGCGGTGCTGTTGTGCTTTGGCAGCATCCATACTTTTACGCTTTTGGTAGGATTAAGCACGGCAGGGCTGTGCTGTGATTACACCCTGTATTATTTCACTTTGCATCTTTCCTTAAAACAAACTCCTAAAGAAAGTCTTACCAAGGTACAAAAGGTTCTTGTCATCGCTTTTGCCACCACAGCAGTCTCTTACCTAATCATGCTTACAGCCCCCTTCCCGGGGGTAATGCAAATGGCAGTTTTTTGTGTCTGTGCCTTAGGAGGCGCGCTTTTGTTTGTTCTCTCCTGTGAGCCTTATCTTGCCTCTCTGATGAGACCCTACAAGGATACAGGTCTTGATCTTTTAGGCAGTATCATGCGTTTTTACACCAGCAGGGTAAAGGTTATGCTCACTGTTGTTGCTGCCCTTTCAGGTCTTGCCGGGCTTGTTTTCCTTGAGTTTGATGATGATGTCAAAAACTTTGCAGTAATGCCTTATAAGCTGCAATATCATGATGAGATGGTAAGTAACATAACAGGACAAAGCGCAGATCAAAAATGGCTGTTGTTGACATCTCCTTCTGATGACTTGCTCCTCGATTTAAACGATAGGGTAAAAGGTATTCTTAAAAAGGCAGAAAAAGCGGGGGTAATTACAGGTTTTAGAGCCATTCCCTTAAATTCTTATGAAGTCCAGTTACAGGATGCTGCCCTGATAAAGAAGGAGGCTTTGCAGATTGTAAAGACTCTTGATGAGGCAGGGGTAAAGATTGGGAAGATAAGATCTCCTCAAAGTTTAAAAGAGCTTTATAAGGGGGAGATCCTAACTTTGGATGAATATCTTTCAAGCCCTTTAGCTTTGGGCTTTTCCCTAAGCGTTATCGTAACTTATGATAAGGCATCCTTAGTGATCCCCCTTGAGGGGCTTTCCGATAAAAAGGCCCTTGAGGATTTGATATCAGGTATTGAAGGTTGTTATCTTATCGACAGAAAAGCTGATTTTGATCATATATTTGCGTCTTACCGCTATTTTTTAAGCTGGCTTACCCTTGGGGCCTTGGGAGTGATCCTACTTACCATGGTGCTGCGCCTGGGATTCAAAGAAGGGACCAAAGCCTTTTTACCTTCGCTGCTTTCCGTAGGCTGTGCTCTTGCAGCTTCACTGTTATGGGGGCATAAGGTTAATTTTTTTGTAATCTTAGCTTTAATTGTAGTTCTTGGGGTCGGCATCAATTATTCGCTGTTTTTTGGCAACAGGCTTACCAACAGCGCTCATGCCTTTGCTGCGGTAACTTTAGCCATGATAACTACTGAATGTACCCTGGGGATTTTGGCCTTAAGCTCCGTGCAGGCGGTAAGCTCCTTCGGGTGGACCCTGCTTGTCGGGGTTTTCAGCGCCTTTGTGCTCTCACCTCTTGCCGTCCCAAAGGAAAGTTTGCAAGTCTCATCTAAAAACAACAGGAGTTCTCTTTCATGAAAGTTTGCACTTTAATCTTGGGGGGTAACTTTAGAATATTAAGCGTCTTTATTTCAGCCTTCTTGTTGTTGTCAGGCTGTGCCGAGAGTACGGTATCGCCAAAGGAGATAAGCGCTGTGCTGGTGCCAGGCGTCTCCTACAAACTTCCTGCACCTGTTTCTGATAAGGTTTTTTCCCTAAGACAGCTTCTTCAGGCACACTATGCAGGAGACAGTTATGATTTGGTGGTTATTCTAGAATCAGACGGTACTGTCCTTAAACTTGCAGGACTTACCGTCCACGGTTTGCGCCTTTTTAGTGCCTCTTATGATGGTTACAGCCTCAATATAGACAAGCTTGCAGCAGATAATCTTCCTGATCCTAATCAGATGCTCTCTGATGTCATGTTAAGCCTTTATCCAAAAGACATTTTTGATCTGCCGGCAGGATTTACTTTAAGCGATACTAATCTTACCCGTACCTTAAAAGATCCTTCAGGAAAGGCGGTGCTTGAGATCTCCTATCGTAACTTGCAGGGGGATCTTATGCCCATTAGAATTAAGCATCTGGTGTTTAATTATGAAATAAATCTTACTTATCTTGATTAAGACAGTTTGAAGGCAATCGAGGCCCGTTCATGGTTTTTATATCTGCTGTGTCAGCCTGCTGCGCCCTGGGAGGCGATCTTGAAGAAATAGCCTGCAACCTTGGGAAAAACTTATCCCCAGGAATGCAAGAGGACACTTCCCTTTTAGTCTCAGGAGATCTGACCTGGACAGGCAGGGTGACCGCTAAGTTACCTGAGATCCCCAAGGCTTTAAGGCAGCATAGGTCACGTAACAATCAACTGCTGCTTAAGGCCTTTTTAGATCTTAAATCTGAGTATGACAAGGCTGTGTCGGGGATCTTACCCTCACGCACGGGTATTGTCCTTGGAACTTCCACCTCGGGGCTTGATGAGGCGGATAAATTGGTGGCGGCAGTGTCCCAGGGGAACCCGGCCCCCGAAACTTATGCCTATGAACAACAGGAGTTGGGAGATCCTTCCTTATTTTTGCGGGAGTATCTTGGAACCACAGGGCCTGCCTATACCATCTCCACGGCCTGCTCTTCTTCATTAAGGGCCCTAATCTCAGGTAAAAGACTAATCGAGCAGGGCATTTGCGATGTGGTGCTGGCAGGGGGAGCCGATTCTCTCAACAGAATGACCCTAAACGGTTTTAATGCCATGGGCCTTTTGAGCCTGGGACAAAAATGTGCGCCTTTTTGTGCCGGAAGGCAGGGGATCAGTATAGGAGAGGGGGCGGCTCTGATGATCCTTTCCCGCAGGGAAAGTGCTCTTGCCATTGCAGGCGTGGGCGAAAGCTCCGATGCCTATCATATTTCATCACCGCATCCTGAGGGAAGAGGCGCCAGGCAGGCAGTTCTTGCAGCCTTAAAAGATGCCAAGATCACTGCAGATGATTTAAGCTATATCAATCTTCACGGCACCGGCACTGTGGTAAATGATGCCGTGGAGGCTCAGGTTATTGCATCTTTGGCACCCAAGGTGCCCGCATCATCAACTAAGAATCTTACAGGCCACACCCTGGGAGCCTGCGGAGCAATTGAGACTGCGCTTATCTGCCTTCTTGCCTTAAAGAATTTACCGCCGCCTCCTCAGGATTTTCAGGTTCATCAAAAAGATTCAACTTTAGCCCCGGTTTGTTTTGTAAGCCCCAATCAGAAGATAAACTATCGTTACCTTATGAATAACGCTTTGGCATTCGGCGGCAATAATGCCTCAATTATTGTGGAGTACCGCTCATGAAAAAATATTTACCTCCCGGGGATTATCTGCCGCATCAAAAGCCGCTGCTGCTTTTGGATGAAGTGGTGTCGGTAACAGGCCAATCCTCAGTAAGCAGGGTATATGTAGACTGCGATCATGCCTTAGCCCCCTTTATTGATAAAGATGGGGTGCCGGGGTATTTTGCTTTGGAGCTTATGGCACAGAATATTGGCATCTGGGCAGGCTACTGGCATCTTGAGCGTACCGGCAGGAAGATTGAATTTGGCATGATGTTAGGGGGCAGAGGGCTTGATTTTAAGGTGCCATATTTTGACATGGGGCTTATCCTTGATATAAGGGCTATGATGCTGTTGGATGACGGGCGCATGGGTTCTTTTGAGGTTGAGGTAGTCAGCGGTTCAAGACAGCTTGCAGCAGGAAGGCTTAACACCCTGCAGGCAGATATTGATGATGTTCACAAGATCCTCCAAGGAGGCAGCTGATGCGGAAGTTTTTAATAACAGGTTCGAGCAGGGGAATAGGGAGGGCTGCAGCCATTGCACTGGCCCGTAAGGGGTTTTACTGTGTCATTCACTACCGTCACGACAAAGACGGGGCACTTAAGACCTTAGCTGAAGTGCAAAAGGCAGGATCAGAGGGCACCATCCTGTCATTTGATGTCAGCAAAAGGCAGGAGTGCCAAAGTGTTTTGGAGCAGCATATCAGCAAGAATGGGGCCTTTTACGGTATTGTGGTCAATGCGGGAATCACCGCAGATGCCGCCTTCCCTGCCATGACGCCCTTAGAGTGGGACAGTGTCATTCACACAGATCTTGACGGTTTTTATAACGTAGTACAGCCCTGTGTGATGCCGATGATAGGACTTAGGGACGGAGGCAGAATTATCGCGGTTTCCTCCGTATCAGGACTTTGCGGCAACCGCGGTCAGGTCAACTATTCAGCCGCCAAGGCAGGCCTTATTGGGGCCGTCAAGGCTTTGGCAATAGAACTTGCCAAGCGTGATATTACCGTAAATGCCGTAGCTCCAGGACTTATTGACACTGCCATGGCTGATCTCGATGAGAGGGTCAAAAGCCGGGCTTTGGAAATGATCCCCTTAAAAAGGATGGGAACTGCTGAGGAAGTGGCATCCTTGATTGCATATCTTGCAGGTGATGAGGCCTCATATATTACCAGGCAGGTAATATCGGTAAACGGAGGGATGCTTTAATGGGCAGGGTGGTAGTAACCGGTATGGGAGGCGTTTGTGCTTTCGGGGAATCATGGGATCAGATTAGGCCTAAGATCCTCAAATTTGAAAATGCCGTCTGTATCATGCAGGAGTGGCAGGACTTCAACGGCCTGCACACTAAGGTCGCAGCTCCCATTGTCAATTTTGCCCTGCCTGAATATTACACCCGCAAAAAGATGCGCTCCATGGGAAGGGTTGCCGCTCTTGCAGTAAGGGCATCGGAGCTTGCCTTAGATAAGGCAGGACTTACAGGAAGCCTTGAACTTTCATCGGGGGATATCGGGGTGGCCTATGGTTCTTCTGCAGGGGCTATTGATGCCATATCGGATTTTGCCTGTCTTGCACAAGAACATGATACCAGGGAGATCACTGCTACCACCTATGTCAGGATGATGCCCCATACCACGGCGGTTAATGTGGCGATATTTTTTGGCATAACAGGTCGCATTATCCCTACTTCTACTGCCTGTACCTCAGGCAGCATGGCCATAGGCTATGCTTATGAAGCGATTAAACACGGCTTTCAAAAGGTTATGCTTGCAGGAGGATCTGAGGAGTTGTCTCCTACCGATGCAGTGGTTTTTGATGTTCTTTTTGCCACCACGCAGCAAAATGACACCCCTAAGCTTACCCCTAAACCTTTTGATAAGGACAGGGACGGTCTGGTTATAGGAGAAGGCGGGTGCACGTTGGTTTTAGAAGATCTTGATCATGCCCTCAAAAGAGGAGCGCCCATTTATGCTGAAGTGGTAGGTTTTGCTACTAATTGCGATGCAGCGCATATAACCCAGCCTAATGCTGAAACCATGCAGATCTGCATTGAAAAGTCTTTGGCATCGGCAGGACTTGCACCTCAGGATATAGGGTATATCAGCGCTCACGGCACGGCAACCGATCGCGGTGATGCGGCAGAATCGCAGGCAACTTTCAAGGTATTTGGCAGCAACACGCCAATTTCAAGTTTAAAAAGTTATTTTGGGCACACCCTGGGGGCCTGCGGTTCACTTGAGGCCTGGCTTGGCATTGAGATGATGAATGAAGGCTGGTTTAATCCCACGGTTAATTTAAGCTGTCCGGACCCTCAGTGCGGTGACCTTGATTACATCATGGGCAGGCAGAGGAGTATTGATACTGAGTATTTTCAGTCCAATAATTTTGCTTTCGGCGGGGTAAATACCTCCCTTATTTTCAGGAAGTATCATAAGTAGACATGAACTGATAATTTTTGTTTAAGGCA
>CAYNSI010000072.1:8020-10062 GCA_964399665.1 uncultured Enterobacterales bacterium
TAAGGATAACCAAAACTCCTGGTAATGTTTTATGAGCAGCATAGTTAATCCCGGCCTTCCTCCTCTGTATTTTGTCAAAAGCAGAAACTACACCTATGCCAGGACTTATAAGGCAAAGTGGCAGGATAAAAAAGACAAGTCAAAAAAGCAGTCGGTCAAAACCTGCACTGCTACGGTAGGACGTATTGACAGCAGCCTTGGAGTCGGAGAGATCTCCTTTTATGAAGAGTTTGTAAGGAAGTATCCGATACTTAAAGGTCTTAAAGCTGTCCGTTGTACTGATGATACGTCCAAATCAGGCTATAAGGTCGTCTATACTGCCTTATCTGATGAGCCTTTAAACAACGCATCAGCGCCTTTGGTATCCCATAAAAGCGTAGGAGCGGTTTTGGTGCTAGAAAAGCTCATCAAAGAAGATCCTGCAGGCAGGGCTTTGCAAACTGCTATGCCCAAACTTTGTGATGATATTTTGTCCTTTGCCTATTACCTTGTTATCAATCCTGATGGTGCTTTAGGTCAATTTGCAGCTTTTGCCCGCAATACCAAACTTCCCGGTATGGAAAATGCCGCGCCTGAGGACATTAAAAGTCTGTTTAAGTCCATCAGGGAAGATGATGTCTTAGAATTTTTTACTTGGTATCACCTGTACCTGATACAAGATGGCATGTTTAATGCCGGGCGCTTTTGGGTCACGGACTCAACCTGCACCATAACATATGAAAAACTTTTTAACGCCTCATGCAAAAGCTCAGGGCAGCAGGAGATCCCGCCTGCGCTTAACCTTTTGATGGTAACAGAGGAGAACACGGGACGCCCCCTTTTTTATCAGATGAACCAAGGCTTCCTTCCTGATATATCAAAATGTATCAGCGCCTTTGAAAAGATAAGTCACATCAAGGATCATTCTTTTATCATTGTTGCAGATAAAGGTTTCTTCAGCAGGGATAATACTAAGATTATCTCTTCTTCGGGACACGGCTTTATTATGTGCGTATCCTCTGACAAAGCCTCAAGTTATCAAACATATGTCAACGAGGCCTTAAATGAGATCACACATGGCGATAATTACTATAACCGCCGGCATAGGGTAAACATGTATACCTGCAGGGAAATGCTTGAAACTGAAGATATGATAAAAGCATGGGTGCATGTTTATTATGATGAACTTTTAAAAGAAGAGCAGCTGCAGGAATATCAAATCAGGCTTAATGAGGCTGAAAAAGCTTATCTGTCAGGATGTAAGCTTACAGTGGACAATTTGTCCTTTTTATCTTTAAGCTTTATTAATCAGGATGGGGAGTATCAAAAAGATCCTGCAGGACGTCTTATTTTGGATAAGGAGCATTATCAAAAGACTGTAGGAAATTTTGGGGTGTTTCTAGTAATTTCCGATGTTATCGATGATTCTGTCACAGCCTATGAGGCCTTGATAGGGCGCTGCAGGTTAGAGCAGACTTTCGCCTCTCTTAAGGCAAGAATGAAGCCTGCAGGTATTCACGTTAGTACCGAAAGTTCTCTTGCAGGAAAGTGCTTTGTGCAGTTTCTGGCATTGACAATGCGCTCACTTATCGCAGATCTCATGATAAAGGCAGAATCAGAGGGCAGGAATATCCCTAATGCTGACATCTTTGAGATGTTAAGCGAACTTCAGGCCGTAACTGAATACTACCTGCCGCGCAATCATGGATACATCGTCAACAAGCCTTCAAAATTGCAGCTGCAATGCTTTGAACTGTTTGGAGTTAAGCCGCCTGTATCGCGTTATGACACGGGATCTGCTGTCTTAGAACGTGGCAGTTAAGCACGTAAAGTCCCCAGATTCTTCTTTTAAGAGGCTATGATTTTGGAAATCTAAAATATTCGGGGCACAACAGCTTGTGATTGATGTGTTTTGGTGGAGGTAAGCGGGATCGAACCGCTGACATCCTGCTTGCAAAGCAGGTGCTCTCCCAACTGAGCTATACCCCCAATGGCTGTTCTTGTGCCTTGGTGGAGCTACGCGGGATCGAACCGCGGACCTCTTGCATGCCATGCAAGCGCTC
>CAYNSI010000073.1:0-9836 GCA_964399665.1 uncultured Enterobacterales bacterium
GATTGAGGACTTTGCGGCGGTTTTCGAATTCCGCGTTTTCATCCAAAGCATGAGTCAGCGGGGCATCATACTCATCAATCAACAAAACCAGAGAATCATCTTTGGCTGACTCCAAGTAGTTTGTTAGGGCCTCGTCCCATTCAACTGTACGATCAAGCTTAATATTAGCTGCACAAAGAGCACGAGTTAGATTTCTCACAAATCTCTGCTTAAAACTTTCAGTCTCATCAGGTTCACTTGTTTCGTTTAATGCAAGCCTTACGACTGTGTAAGTATGATCATTCCACAGATTATCGCGCTCAAGCTTAAGGCCTTCAAATCTTTTAGTGCCGCAGGCAAAAAGCTCATAGAAGGTAGAAACCAGGACTGTTTTACCAAAGCGGCGGGGACGGGATAAAAAGAAGATGCCTTTATCCAGGGCAATCTGTGCTACTAAATCAGTCTTATCGACATACAACTTCTTCCTATCAATTATATTGGCAAAGCCAACATAGCCTACCGGCAGTGTCTTTTCCAATAAAATTTGAGCAGGCATCACCATAGAAATCCCCCTTTATATTAGGTTTTATCATAGCACAGGCAAGGACTGTTACACCTTATCGTCCTGTCTTAAAACCAGCAAACCTTAAGGCAGGCAGGGCAGCTGTCTTAAGGTTTCTCATGTTTGTTGAACTTCATGTAACTAAAATATTTGGGTCTTGTCAGAAATAATGTGAAACATTGGGGGTGTTGGAAATTGTTTGGAAATCAAAAATGATAAAAACTTTTAGGCCCATCATATCGGGGGCCTCCCTTCTGTCAAGGCAGCTTCGCTATGCTAGCCGCCAGCAGTGCAGCCCCAACCAAGGCTTTTTTCAGCTGCCCTAAAAATCAAGTTTCAACTAATTTCCTGCAAGAGGCACATTTTTTAACTTACCATGACGTGTAAAGCCTGCCCTTAAGCTTAAGTTTTAACTGATTTTAGGAGAAAATACTAAAAATCAGCATTTTTGGGGGTGCGGGGGAAGGGGATCACATCACGAACATTCCCAACCCCTGTTACATAAACAATAAGCCTTTCAAAGCCTAATCCAAAGCCTGAGTGGGGAACCGTGCCATAGCGTCGTAAATCACGGTACCACCAGTAGGCGTCCTTATTAAGCCCAAGTTCCTCTATCCGCTTATCCAAAAGCTCAAGACGCTCCTCCCTTTGTGATCCTCCTATGATCTCTCCTATTCCCGGGGCCAGAATATCCATGGCAGCGACAGTCCTGCCATCATCATTCTGCCTCATGTAAAAAGCTTTGATGTCCTTAGGATAGTTTTTAACGACCACGGGAGATTTGAAATATTCTTCTGCAAGATAGCGTTCATGTTCGGACTGAAGGTCTATGCCCCATTTGACTGGGAATTCAAAGCTGCGGCCGCTTTCTTCCAGGATCTTAACAGCATCGGTGTATTCGACCATGGCAAAGTCTTTTTTGATGAAGTTCTCAAGCCTTGATACTGCATCCTTGTCAACACGTTGAACAATAAATTCCATGTCATCGCGTCTTTTGTCAAGGATCTCTTTAAAAAGGTATTTGAGCAGTTCTTCTGCAACTTTGGCCGCCCCGTCAAGATCGGTAAAGGCCATTTCAGGCTCACACATCCAAAATTCGGCAAGATGACGGGTGGTATTGGAATCCTCGGCGCGAAAGGTGGGCCCGAAGGTATAGCATTTGCTCAAAGCACAGGCGTAAGTTTCAACATTAAGCTGTCCTGATACCGTCAAATAGGCATGGCGGCCGAAAAAGTCTTTTCCATAATCTATTTTGCCGTTCTCTTGTTCAGGAAGATTATCCAAATCAAAATTGGTGACGGTAAACATCTCGCCGGCACCTTCGCAGTCAGAGGCGGTTATTATCGGGGTTGACACCCACATAAAACCTCTTTGCTGGAAAAAGGAGTGTATGGCATAGGCCAGGGTATTGCGGATCCTCATCACCGCCCCGATTAGATTGGTGCGCGGGCGCAGGTGGGCATACTCACGAAGATATTCCACAGAATGGCGCTTGGCGCTCATGGGGTAGGTATCAGGATCTGCTACAAAACCGTATACCTTAATCTTTGAGGCGGCTATTTCAAGGGCCTGCCCCTTTCCCTGCGACTCTACCACAGTGCCTTCAACTGCTATGGAGCAGGAGGTGGTAAGCTTTAAGATCTCATTTTCATAATTTTCAAGATCACGGCCTGCTACTATTTGAACATTATCAAAGCAGGAACCGTCATTTAGAGCAATGAAGGAAAAGCCTGCCTTGCTGTCCCTGCGGGTTTTTACCCATCCTGCAAGGGTAACTTTTTTGCCAACAACACTTCCTTGCAAAACTTCTTTGACACTTACTAAACTCATTTTGGTCTAAACTCTCTCAGGTCTTAAAAAGCAATCATATGCCCTGTGGTGTCTTCAAGTATCTAAGTATTTCCAAAGATTTAGGAATTATCTTTTTGGTTTGCAGTACTCTCAAGGCGCAGGGAATCAGGATCCAGATGCCCTCCTATGGTGCGCATTAAAAGCATGCCGCGCGGACGTTTTGAACCTGCACCTATTAACAGTGCCTTAACTTCGCTGCCGTTATCAGCACACCATTGTTTAATTTCCTCTGCAACAGCAGTTCCTGCAAGACGGTGTTCAATGGTGATGGTCCCAAAATCGGGCACTTTAATATCGGCATGAATGATGGTGATCCCTCGTACGGGGGTAACATCCTGAAGGCAGGCTGTAGTAGGAATCCCTTGGGATACGAGCTTGTTTACCCTGTGGGAAATAAAAAAACTTTTGCCTGCCATGATAAGGAAAAGTACGGTCATAAAATACTGCAGATAAGGCTCCATCCCGCGGGATTTTGCATAAAATGCCAGGGCAAGCCCTGTTGCAGTCATGACAAGATAGCAGATCCCGAAAATCTTTTGAACTTTGCCTACCCTAGGTTCAAAGGAGTAGTTTTTATTGAACATGGCCGATGATCCCTTCAAAGGTTGCCGAAGGATTAAAGGAATGCTCATCCTCATTCTCGGCAAAGACGATAAAGACTGCCACGGAAGACTGCACTTTTACCATGGGATTAAGCGCCAGGGATGATGAGGCGGCCTTCTCAAGAAGATTGGCCTTTACCTTAATTTCGTAACTAAGGTCGGCTGCAGGCTCAACTACCACATCAGTGAAGGTCTGTTGATAACTTGCTGCAGGACTTTCGTTTACAAAGACATCAACCTTAATGCTTTTTACCGGCAGTGCAGTCAGGGAATTGTGTCTTAGGGTCAGCCCTATCAGGAAGACGGCCTGTCCGTCCTCTTCTGTTATGGCAGCTTTGGTAATTTCAAGGCTGGGTTTTTGTGCACCTTCAGGCAGGGAGGAGGAGATGCAGCCTGTGAGAACAAAAGACGCCATAAAAGCGGCGCAAAGAAACAGCAGGCAGGATCTCATCATCTAAACTTACCTCAGCACTTTTATTAACAGCGGCTTTTGCTTAAAAAATCTTTTAAAACGAGTCAGGCATTTTACCACGGCGTTTTTAAGTTAGCTTAATTTCAGGAGGCTTTGCCGTTGTTTATAAGATTGGCTCAATGGCTGCCCTAAAATATCGGTCTAATTCCTCCGGCGTTTGCTTCATTCTGCCTTTAAGCCACCACAACACCATCTCTACAAAACTGCCTGAGATATGGTTGATTAAAAAATCCTGTGGAATATCAGTGTGGTTTTTCCGGTTTTGTTTGACAAACTGATTTTGAATCAATTCGTTTAAGCTGTTTTTAAAATACCGCAGGAAAAGTTCGTTGCTTTCACAGGTCAGAAGCTTAAGAATGTTTCTTTCATTTTCCTTTAGATGGTGTAATAAGTGACAGAATACCGACTTAGGTGCAGTGCCGTCAGAATATAATCCGTGGGTGTGGGTGTGATCTGATATGCTGCTGATAATATGCCCGAAAAGTTCTTCGCATAAGGCTTTTAGCAAATCGTCTTTGGTTTCAAAGTGAGCGTAGAAAGTTGTTCTCCCTACATTTGCAGAGTCTATGATTTCCTGTACCGTAATTTTGCTATAACTTTTTGCTGCCAATAGCGTACTGAACGCATTAAAAATAGCCGCCCTGGTTTTTTGTTGTCGTCTGTCCACAGTAACACCTTCCGTACAATTTTTCAAAAGTGTCCCATAAGAAACATGAAGGCAATATTATCCATTGAATTTCAGTAAGTTACTGCCTACAATAAAAGGAACAATTTGTTCGTTATTAAATACAATGTACGGCAATGGCATAAGAGTGTCAAGAATGAATTCTTTTGCAATGTCGTGCCGATTGGAGGAATCATGATGTTAAAGAAACTTAATGATTTCTTATCCGGGCTTCCCATGACGATGGTATCCGGGGTATTCCTGCTGTTTGATTTGGTTCCACATCTTATGGGGGAGTTTGGAGGAACTAAGGTACATGTTGCGTTTTTTCCTTTTGACCCTGCGTGGATAACGATTGTAATCTGTGGGCTCCCTCTTTTGTATCTTGCCATATGGCGGATTATCCACAACAGAGGGATTAGCAAGATATCCTCTGCACTTTTGATTTGTATTGCCATGTTTGCTGCGATTGCAATCGGGGATTTGTTTGCAGCAGGAGAAGTGGTGTTTATCATGGCAATAGGCGCGCTTTTAGAAGAAGCCACAACAAACCGGGCCAAAAGGGGCTTGAAAAGGCTTATTTGCCTTGCACCGACAAAAGGTCGCCGACTAAAGGACGGGAAAGAAGACATGATCCCGGCTGAAAAAATCCAGCAAGGAGATATTCTGCGTATTCTGCCCGGTGAAAGGATCCCGGTTGATGGAATAATCATCAACGGTGAAACCTCAGTTGACCAGTCGATTATGACGGGTGAAGCACTGCCGGTTGACAAGTGTTACGGGGAAGAAGTTTATTGCGGCACAATCAACTGTTTTGGTTCTATAGATATTTCAGCAACAAAAGTAGGAGAAAACAGTTCCTTGCAAAAGTTGATCCGCATGGTGCAGGATGCGGAAAACAAACAGGCTCCCATGCAGAGAACAGCCGACAAAGCGGCAAGCTTGCTGGTTCCTGCTGCCCTGCTTATTGCAATTTTGGCCTATGTATTTACCGGTAATATCATTACTGCAGTTACCGTGTTAGTGGTGTTCTGCCCTTGCGCTCTTGTATTGGCAACGCCTACTGCCATTATGGCAGCAATTGGTCAGGCGACAAAGCATGGAGTGATCATAAAGTCCGGAGAAGCCCTCGAAAAAATGGGCAGAGTAGATACGATTGCTTTTGATAAAACCGGCACTTTAACCCATGCCCGTTTAGAGGTCAGCGACATAATTTCTTTTGACGAATCAGTAAGTCAAACAGACTTGCTTGGTCTTGCAGCTTCTGCCGAAGCCAAAAGCGAGCATCCGCTGGGAAAGGCGGTTGTATCGTATGCAAAGGCAAAAGACATTCCATTGGTAGAATCGACTGTATTTACCATGACCACAGGCAGGGGAATTTATGCTCAAGTTGGCAAGCGGCGGCTTCTTTGCGGCAGCGAAAAATTCCTAACCTCACACAAAGTTTCGATTGATGATAAGGTCCAATGTGCTTTGGATAGGCTTCGTACACAGGGAAAGGCTTCTATTCTTGCAGCAGAAGGTCAAAAATGCCTTGGTGTTATCGCACTTTCTGACGTGCTGCGCCCCGAAGTAAAAGACATGGTTTCCCGTCTTTTGAATATGCAAACCTGTCCTGTTTTACTAACAGGCGACCATCAAAAAACGGCAGACTATTTTGCACAAAAGGCAGGGATCACAAAGGTGCGCGCAGAACTTTTGCCTGAAGAAAAGGTGCAATGCATTGAGGCATTGCAGGCTGAAAATCACAAGGTTTGTATGATTGGGGATGGTGTCAACGACGCCCCGGCACTGAAAACTGCCGATGTAAGCGTGGCAATGGGCAGCATGGGAAGCGACATTGCAATTGACGCTGCAGAGGTTGCCCTGATGAGTGATGATATTTCAAAAATCCCGTATTTAAAGCGGCTTTCTGTTGCAACGGTTAAAACCATCAAAGCCGGCATTATCCTGTCTATGGGCATTAATTTTGCGGCAATAGTGCTCTCTATCATGGAAGTATTAACACCTACTACCGGGGCTCTGGTACACAATGCAGGTTCCTGTTTGGTGGTGTTGATTGCAGCACTGCTTTATGACAGAAAATTCGAGTAACTCATTACGCCTGCAACATGGTGTGAAGAAAACAGCACGTAAATTTTGGGGATTTTTTGAGGCGCCGCGTGAGGGATCTTTTCACACGACAGCTGACAAATAACAATTTTTCGGCCGCCCCCTTACGCAGGGGAGTTTTTTTTCATAAGATCTCTTTACCCTTGTTAAGTACAGGAAAAAGAGAAAGATTTATGAACAAGCTTAATTTGGCATTAAAGCCTGCCTTAAAATCCGATCTGCCGGTGAGAGTATTACAGTTTGGTGAAGGCAATTTTTTAAGGGGCTTCATCGACTGGATGGTAGCCAAGATGAATCAGAAGGGTCTGTTTAACGGCCGCATCGCGGTGGTCCAGCCTACTACCCGCGGCAGGGTTCTGCCCAAGCTTGAGGCCCAGAATTATCTTTACACCACCATTTTGCACGGCATCAGGGACGGCAGGGCCGTTGAAGAGTGTGAAATTTTAAATGTGCTCTCAGAAGGCTACAATCCCTACAGTAACTGGCAAAATCTTTTGGAACTTGCCAAAAGCAAAGATTTAAAGTTCATTTTCTCAAACACTACCGAGGCAGGTGTTACCTATCAGAAGGAAGAGGGGCTTTCCGATGAGGTCGCACCTTTGAGCTTTCCTGGTAAATTAACTGCTTTTTTGTATAAAAGGTTCACAGCCTTTTCTGAAAGTCTAGAAGGCAGCGGCCTTGTTATCTTACCCTGCGAACTTCTGGATGATAATGGCACCATGCTTAAAAACATAGTCTTAAGGCATATTGATGACTGGGGCCTTGGTGATGAGTTTAAAGCCTATGTAGAAAAAGAATGCCGCTTTTTAAATACCCTGGTGGACAGAGTAGTCTCTGGATATCCTCTTGCAGATGCTCCGCACTATGAGGAGAAGTTCGGCTATCAGGATGAGCTTATGACTGCAGGGGAGATCTTCGGGTTTATGGCAATTGAAGGCGGTGATGACATCAAGGAATTGCTGCCATTTGAAAAGGCGGGGCTTAACGTGGTTGTAGCCCCTGATATCAGTCCCTACCGCCTAAGAAAGGTCAGGATTTTAAACGGTGGGCACACCAGCAGCGTTCCTGCGGCTTTTTTAGCGGGGATTGAGACCGTAGATGAAATGATGGAAGACGAGGTTATTGGTCCTTTTGTGCATTCTGTAGTCTTCGATGAGATCATTCCTGCCGTAAACCTTGATAAACAAATGCTCACAGGATTTGCCGAAGATGTAGTGAACCGCTTTAAAAACAAGTCAATGCATCACAGGCTGTTGGACATCCTCATGAACAGCACCTCCAAGGTCAAAGCCAGAATTTTACCTACCATCCTCGATGCCAGGGCAAAGGGGCAGCTGCCCATGAAACTGTGTTTTTCTCTGGCAGCCTACCTTGCTTTGTATCGCAATGCCGTGGAGTCTCCAGTCACAGTTACCAGGGAGAAGGGCATGGCAGGGGCCTTCCGTGATGATGAATATGCCGTGGAAGTCTTAAAAAATGCCTGGTCACACTACCAAGGTACAGAAGCTTCAGCACTGTTTACCGTAAAGGCTGTACTATCAGATATCAAACTTTGGGATCGCGATCTTTCAAGTGATGTTGACCTGACGGCTGCAACTGCCAAATTAGCCCATGCCATAGTAAAGGACGGGGTGAAAAAGACCATGCAGGATTTGCAGTCTTAAACATAGCCGGGATTAGAGGACGGATTTTTTTGTTAAGACAGAGGCTTAAGGCCCTTTTATAAGCGAGCTTCATTATGCAGGCAATTAAAATTCATGATAATGACAAGGTGGCTGTGGCACTTGAGGATCTGAAAAAAGGGACTGAAGTTACTGCAGGGGATTTTAAGGTAGTTTTAAGTGATGATATTGCAAGGGGGCATAAATTTGCCCTGACACTAATAAAAGAAGGGGATGAGGTAATCAAATACGGCTGCCCCATAGGAATTGCAACCTGCAATATCGCCCCAGGATGCCATGTTCACAGTCATAATGTCCGTACCAACTTACAAGGTGAGGGAAATTACAGCTTTAACAAGATCTCTTCTGCCCCTTTAAAAAGGGTGGAGCGCACCTTTATGGGCTATCAAAGAGAAAACGGCAGGGTGGGGATTCGCAATGAATTGTGGATTATTCCCACAGTTTTTTGTGTCAACGCCGTAGCACGGGAGCTTGAATCTTATGCCAAATCCAGGCTTGGTTCCTATAGCAATGTCGACAACTGTACTGCCCTGACCCATCCTTACGGCTGTTCACAAATGGGGGAAGATGAGAAAGCTACCCAAAAACTGCTGGCAGCTTTATGCTGCCATCCCAATGCAGGCGCGGTTTTAGTTCTGGGTTTAGGTTGTGAAAATAACAATCTAGGCGCTTTTAAAAAATTTTTGGATCCTGATGATAAAAGACTTTACTTTCTAAACTGCCAGGAAGTACAAGATGAGTACGAAGAAGGCTGCCGCATTATAGATTTGATGATGGAAAACGCCAATAAATATAAGCGCAGTCAAGTGCCTCTTGAAAAGCTTATAGTGGGCTTAAAATGCGGAGGCTCTGACGGTCTTTCGGGTATTACGGCGAACCCCCTGATAGGAAGATTAACCGATCTTTTAATAGGTTCCGGAGGGACTGCCGTCATGACTGAAGTTCCTGAAATGTTCGGTGCCGAGCAGCTTTTAATGAACCGCGCCAAAGATGAGGCTGTCTTCAATAAGTGCGTAAGCCTTATTAATAATTTTAAGCACTACTTTACCTCACACGGGCAGGTAGTTTCGGAAAATCCAAGTCCCGGCAACAAGGCAGGAGGTATTACTACCCTTGAGGATAAATCCTTAGGCTGTATCCAAAAAGGCGGCAGCGCACAGGTATGTGATGTCCTGCTTTATGGTGACAAAGTCAGGCAAAGCGGTCTTAACCTGCTGCAGGGGCCCGGCAATGATGGAGTATCCTGCACCGCTCTTGCAGCATCCGGTTGCCATATGATTTTGTTTTCAACCGGCAGGGGAACGCCTTTTGCAACCGTAGTTCCCACGATTAAGATTGCAACCAACACTGCCTTGTGCGAAAAAAAGCATAATTGGATTGACTTTGATGCAGGAGTAATTGTTGCAGGCGTGCGCTTTGACACTCTTACCGAAGAGCTTCTTGATTATGTTATCAACACAGCCTCGGGAATTTCCTGCAAATCCGAATCAAGGGATATCCATGAAATTATCATCTGGAAAGACGGGGTAACCATGTAGGCTTAAACAACCTAAATCCCGGAAGGTTATGGGCAGCCACGGGATTTTTGCTCTTTTTTATCATAATTTTCCCCTATATAACAGTAAGTTTTTAAGAGGCTGTTGTTTTATTGGCCTTTTTAAGTTACAAAACAAATATAGTTTCTGTGCCGAATAACTTTAGAGACTCTTAATATGCTTTACGGTGATCTTAAGGTTGAGCTTCCTAAGCACGGCACCTGCCGGCAGACCCGCGGTGATGACGTGTATATTTACAAGTACATGGACAGCTGGAAAACTCCCGGTGGTGAGCGCAGTACGAATCGAAAAAAGAAAATGATAGGACGTGTAGCTAAGGATGAGCACGGTCGGGAGTTTTTGATGCCCAATGATGC
>CAYNSI010000074.1:0-9835 GCA_964399665.1 uncultured Enterobacterales bacterium
GTCAAAGGGCCCAAAAGTTTGCATTTTTGGTTTCCAACCAATTTCTCGCAAGACCCCAATTTTATCTACCAAAGTTAACAAAGTAATTTAACAACAAGACAGCATCTGATGGAAGCAAACATTTGCACCGAAATCGCCGCTCCTGCCGTCAAGGCTTTCAACATAAATCTTTGACATTAATCCCAAAGCTTATGTGCAGTTCTCGAGAATATCCCTGCCCGGGTGTAAACTTTACGCGTGCAAAATTCACTAATAAAGCTCTTACTTAAAACGAGCCCTTTATTAAAAATAATAAGCTTATCAAGATGCTTTGGTTTGTGGAATTATGCAGTATTTTTGTCAAGGAGGAATATATGCCTCAAATTACCTACTCCAAGGCTTTTGGTTTAAACTTTCTGGGAACTTCTCCTACCTGGTACAAACTTTTTATCATCTTATGCCTTATAGTAAATCCACTGGTGACTTTTGCAGTCTCCCCAGTGCTTGCCGGGTGGTTTCTGGTGGCAGAATTCATCTTTACCCTGGCCATGGCCTTAAAGTGCTATCCCCTGCTCCCCGGCGGGCTTTTAGCACTTGAAGCCTGTTTTATAGGGCTGTGCGATATGGATGATGTCAGGGAAGTTGTCGGAGAAAATCTTGAGGTAATCCTGCTGTTAATGTTCATGGTAGCTGGCATTCACTTTGTAAGAGATCTGTTACTTTTTATCTTTACCAGACTCTTGGTTCGGGTGCGCTCCCATCTTGGCCTTGCTCTGTTATTCAGCTTTCTTGGAGCCTTTTTATCGGCCTTTTTGGATGCTCTTACAGTGCTTGCCGTCATTATTGCCATATGCATTGGCATGTATGCCTTTTACCATCAGACCATATGCGGCGATCAAGCAACGGCACGGCTTTCAGATGATCGTTTTGTCCCTACCGCATCACGGGAAGATTTGGAACAATTCCGGGGATTTTTAAGGTCCATTCTCATGCATGCCGCCGTGGGAACGGCTATAGGCGGGGTTTGCACTCTGGTTGGCGAGCCTCAGAATCTTATCATAGGAGGCATGGCAGGATGGGGCTTTGCAGAATTTGCGCTGCGAGTGGCCCCGGTGTCAATTCCTACTGTAATATGCGGCTTTATTACCTGTCTTATTGTAGAAAAGTTCGGTCTTTTCGGTTTTGGAACTCCCATGCCTGAGGCGGTGCGTACCATACTCATTGAAAGGGATAACCGCACCACGGCCAATCTTTCCAAAAGAGATAAAATGCGTCTTGCCGTTCAGGGCGCATGCTGTGTCTGGCTTATTGTGGCTCTGGCCATGCATCTTGCTGCCGTAGGTTTGGTGGGACTTTCCATCGTTATTATCGCAACTTCCTTTTGCGGCGTTACCTCAGAGGAGGAAATAGGCAAAGCCTTCACAGAATCGCTCCCCTTCTGCTCGCTGCTTTGCGTGTTCTTTACCGTGGTAAGCGTAATTTCCAAGCAGGAAATGTTCGTGCCGCTTATTAACTGGGTGCTCTCTGTTGATCCTGCTTCGCAGCTGCCGATTTTCTATATGGCAAATGGCATTCTTTCATCCGTATCCGATAATGTCTTCGTAGCCACTATCTATATTGAGCAGGTACATGCTGCCTATGTAAACGGTGCTGTATCACATGAGCAGTTCAACCACCTTGCCGTCGCCATAAATACCGGCACCAACCTGCCCTCAGTATCAACTCCCAATGGCCA
The DNA here is from genome assembly GCA_964399665.1 of uncultured Enterobacterales bacterium. GTDB lineage: Bacteria > Pseudomonadota > Gammaproteobacteria > Enterobacterales > Succinivibrionaceae > Avisuccinivibrio_A. The sequence goes on from CAYNSI010000074.1 coordinate 1,715, forward strand.
GGCAGCCTTCCTGTTCCTGCTTACTTCAGCCTTAGCACCCTTAATCAAGCTGTCTTATCTTCGGATGGTCTGGATGGCTATGCCCTACACCATCGTTCTTACGGTAGCAGGACTTTTGGGAACCACCTTCCTCCTGCCTGATATCACCCAGACAATGATAGATTTGGGATGGCTGACGGCAAACGAGTAATACTTAGAAAGATGCCTTGAGTAAAGTGCCTTGTACTTGAGACTGTAAATAAAACACGATTACCTGTACAATACTGTTAAACTTGGATTTGTAGGAGTTATCGTGATATCTTTGATACAGTCCTTTTCAAGGCATCGCGCAACCTGGGTGGCTCTGCTTATCCTGGGCGTGATTCTTGAAGGCCTGGGGCTGTATTTTCAGTATGGACTGCGTCTTGATCCCTGCGTAAACTGCGTCTATGAGCGCGCTCTGTTTCTTTCCTTTATCATCGCAGGCTTAATAGGCTTCATGGCACCTGGTTTCTTTATTACCAGAATTACTGCCATTTTAATTTTTATGGCAGGCTCTATAGGCGGCGTTCTGGTGGCTTTTGCTCATGTCACTGAAGTTTATGGGCAGGGCTTTGGGGGAGCATGTAAATTAAAAGCAGATTTCCCCCAATTTCTTAAACTCGATGAGCTGCTTCCCTGGATGTTCCGGCCTACAGGATCTTGCGGTCCTTTGGACTGGTCATTCCTGGGGCTTGGAATGCCCGAGTGGATCCTCGCGGCATTCTCATGCGGAACCCTGGTATCAACAGCTTTCTTTGTAGGCGAGTTTTTTAAGCGCAAAAGAAAACATTACCTTGATTATTACCGCTGAACCTACAAACTAAGGCACAGACTGCATCGTTCAGAAGAAAGCTTGAGAAAAAGCCCCCGCCTTTATGCACAACGCATAGGTGGCAGGAGCCAAGTCACACTGTTATCTTATTGAAGATCTCAAAATACCCCGGGAAGGTCTTGGCAGTACAGTTAGGATCTTCAATGACTATGTCACGATCAAAGGCTGCAAGTGACATGCACATGGCCATGCGGTGATCATTGTAAGTTGCAAAAACCGGGGTTTTGTCATTACGCACGCTGCCATCAACAATAATATAATCCCTGCCGCATTTGACCTTAATACCCATTTTGCCCATTTCAGCAGCCAGGGCATCCAGGCGGTCAGTTTCTTTGACCCGCCAGCTTGCAACATTGTGGACTGCTATAGGCCCATTGCAAAAAAGTGCCAAGGGCACCAGGGTCATGGCAGCATCGGGCATATCATTCATGTCAATTTCAATGCCTGACAACCTTGATTTATGAACCTCAATATAATCATCCCCCATTCTGACATCAGCCCCCATGCGCCTTAAGACATCTACAAACTTAAGATCTCCTTGGACACTGGAAGCTTTAAGTCCCCTGATGATCAAAGGACCTGCTATGGCCCCCATTGCCATAAAATAGGAAGCTGACGAAGCATCAGATTCAATCGTAAAAGTTCCGGGGTTTTGATATGGGATAGGCTCAACCTTAAAAAACTCATATCCTTTGCGCTCTACCCTGCCTCCGAAGTCTTTTATCATACTCAAAGTCAGATCTACATAAGGCCTGGAGATAAGAGTATCCTCTATGCTAAGCTCAAGCCCCTGCGGGAGCATCGGTCCTATCATAAGGAGGGCATTTACAAACTGGGATGAAGTACTGCCTGAAATTCTAAGTTTATTGGTCTTAAGATGAGAACCGGAAATTTTAAGGGGAGGAAAGCCCTCAGTATTAAGGCAGCAGATCTTGCATCCTGCCCTGGTTAAAGCGGCGACCAAAGGCCCTATGGGCCGCTCCATCATGCGCTTTGTCCCCGTCAGGGTAAAGGTTCCATCAGAAACTGCCAAAGCAGCACACAAAGGACGCATGGCAGTGCCTGCATTTCCCAGATCTAAAATCAGCTCTTCTTTAACGGAAAATAAAGATCCCCTGCCTTCTACCATTAAAGTACCGGCATGTTCTTCTCTGATGTTAACTTTAAGGGCCTTGAGGGCAGCAATCATCCTTTGGGTGTCATCAGAATTTAAGACATTCTCAAGCCTTATGGTTCCTTTTCCCAAAGAAGCTATCAAAAGGGCACGGTTTGAAAGCGATTTAGAAGGCGGTACAGTAACCTCAGCACCTGTTTTCAGGGCGTGTTTTTTACTGATCTGAAGCTTATCCACGACCCTGTCAGACTCCTAGAATTTCATCTAAGGCATTAAAGAAAATCGTATTTTCTTCATCAGTTCCTATAGTGACGCGAATAAAGGTATCAAGGCTATATCCTGACATGGGACGAACAATGACCCCCTTCTTAAGAAGAGCTTGATAAACTGGAGCAGCATCCCTTGCAAGATCAATTAATACAAAGTTGGTCTTTGAGGGGATCATGGCAAGCTTGCGCCTGACACAGTACTCTTCATAGCGCCCCCGCTGTCTTTGGTTGTTTTCAATAACATAATTTAAGTATTCGTCATCATCCAAAACGCTTATTGCAGCAGCCTGCGCTGCAGCATTGACATTAAAGGGGGCCCTAAGGGTATTAATAAGCTCTGCTATCTGTTTGTTGGAAAGCATGTAGCCGATGCGCATGCCAGCCAGGCCATAGGCCTTGGAGAAGGTACGGCAGACAATAAGATTGGGACACTCATCAAGCCAGTTGGTGCTGTGAATAAAATCCCTGCCTTGAAATTCGTTATAGGCCTCATCAAGAACTATCAAAACCTCATGAGGCACCTTTTTTACAAACTCGTAAAGCTCATCCTCGGATACGGCAGTACCGGTGGGATTTCCAGGATTGGTAAGGACTATCATCCTGGTTTTATTGTCAACTGCCTTTAGAACAGCTTCCAAATCAAGACGCCAGTTCTTTAAGGGCACAGTCTTTATCACCGCCTGCTGCAGGACAGCTTCCATATTGTAGACAACAAAGGAAAGCTCAGGGATGATGACATTTACCTTGTCATTTACAAAAGCCTGGAAAATTAAATTAATAAGCTCATTGGAGCCGTCTCCTAAGGTAATGCAGTCAGGATCAAAACCAAATTTGGCATGAAGCTTCTGCTTTAAATAAAAGCCGTTGGAATCAGGGTAAAGATTGCACTCTGCCACAGCCTTAACACACGCTTCCTGAACCTTTTTGCTTACCCCGTAGGGATTTTCATTGGAAGCTAATTTGATTACCTTCTCAAGAGACAATTCCCTTTGTACTTCAGAAATAGGCTTGCCTGCCTGATATGGCCTAAGCTGTGTAAGCCCCCCGTTTGCCATTGCTTTGTAATCAACCATCTGTGCTCCCTGGAATGTTATGTTTGGTCAACTTTCTCTAAATATCAAGAGGAAAAACTTAAGTTATGATATCAAATTGCATCAAAGGAAGGTAACTTAGACTGGTCCTTTACCGGGACGGATCCTTTAAGGCCCGTTGCGCTCCCTCCTCCGCTTGAGCCGGCCCCTTCCCGGGATTGTTAAAGAATTAGTGGAAAATTTGTAAAAGAGTTTTTGGAAAAATTGTCAAAGAGTTAGCGGAATTGTAAAAGTTTTACCGGAAAAGTTGTAAAAGATTTAGTGTAAGATCCAACTGGCCAAAGCCTGTCTACCGTCAATCAGGGACTGATATCAGGCTCTGACCTCAGTGGAGTCAGGATCAAATATATGATCAGCTTTTTTTACTTTAGGCTTGTCAACATTCCAATAAGGGGATAATTTGCGTAGATTAGCAATGATCCCTGGAAGCACACTTAAGGTCTTGTCAATTTCCTCTTCGGTAGTAAAGCGGGAAAGTGAAAAGCGGATGGTACCGTGCGCTGCCGAAAAGGGGATCCCCATGGCCTGCATAACATGCGAAGGCTCTAAAGAATCTGAAGAACAAGCAGAACCTGAAGAGGCGGCAATACCATATTCATTGAGCATCAACAAAATTGCCTCGCCTTCAACATACTTAAAGGCCACATTAAGAGTATTGGGGGTGCGGTGGGCCCTGTCTCCTGTTACGATAACTTCAGGAATGGTACTGACAATGCCCTCCTCAAGCTTGTCCCGAAGTGCCCTGACCCTGGTATTAAGCTCATTTAAATGCGCTTTGGCAAGCTCACAGGCAACTCCAAGCCCCACGATATAGGGGATGTTCTCGGTACCTGCCCTGCGGCCCCTTTCTTGATGACCGCCCCTTAAAAAAGGCAAAAAGCGGGTGCCCCTTCTTACGTACAGGACTCCGATGCCCTTGGGGGCATGGATCTTGTGCCCGGAAAAAGACAGCATATCAATGAGGGTATCCTTGACACAAACTGGGATCTTGCCTACTGCCTGGACGGCGTCCGTGTGAAACATCACCCCGCAGGAGCGGGCAATTTCCGCAAGTCTTGGGACAGGATAAATGTTGCCGGTCTCATTATTGGCCCACATCACAGAAGCTAATGCCGTTTGTGGTCCTAATAGACTTGCAAATTCCTTTTCGTCTACACCTCCTGTGGCATTGACATTAAGGTATTTAACCTTCACACCGTGACCTGAAAGAAAGCTGCAAGTTTCCATCATCGCAGGATGTTCAAGAGTGGTTGTGATGATCTCATCCTTGTTTTTCTGGGCCCACAGGGATGACCAAAGGGCAGTATTGTCAGATTCTGAGGCACAAGAGGTGAATATTATCTCATCGGGGTATTGGGCACCGATAAAATCTGCCACCTGCTCTCTGGCCTTTTTCAACGCCCTTTCCACCGGGATGCCAAAACTGTGCTGCGAAGAGGGATTGCCGTAATAGGTGGTAAAAAAAGGCATCATGGCCTCGATTACCGCAGGATCTACACAGGTGGTGGCATTATTGTCAAGATAAATGCCTTTCCCTTCTTCTGGGCTTTTTACATCCATCAGCGTACTCCCTCAACCTTCAAGGAGGGCTCTTTGGCATTTAATTTTTTTTCTATAAATGACAAAGCCATCTCACCCATCATGCCCTCAAAACCCTGCATCTTAACCTTAACGGTCTTATCATCAATGGAGTCAAGCTCAATGACAGCCCCTTGCGGCAGCCCGGCACCAACTTCCCTGATAACCTCCTCTGCCACACTGTAATAAGGAGAGGCGCTGATACTTTCTTTGGTCTCAGGTCTGTCTGTTATTACATTAATCTTAAGATTGGGGATGGGGGTTGGCACGGTACCGGGGCGTGCTACGCCGCAGCGCTCCAAATCCACCCAGACCGTGTCAATGATTTCTTCTATTTTCATATGACAGGACATGCAGCCGCCGCCTGCCTTGGTGTAATTGGTAACTTCCTCAACGGTAGTAAGATGATTTTCCCAGACTGCCTTTTTAATCTTGTCGATACCAACCCCAAAACAGTGACAGACAATTTCACCGTCATCATGGGACTGCTCATAAGTTTTGCCGTGATAATTGGCAATGGCAGCATCCAAAGCCTCCCTGCCCATTACCGAGCAGTGCATCTTTTCAGGAGGGAGGCCTCCTAAATAATCTGCTATCTGCTGATTGGTGATCTTTTCTGCCTCATCGACGGTTTTTCCTATAATCATTTCCGTTAAAGCTGAGGATGAAGCGATTGCGCTGCCGCAGCCATAAGTCTGAAAGGCGGCATCCTCAATAACCTGAGTTAGGGGGTTGATCTTAAGCATAAGCCTTAAGGCATCGCCGCAGATGATTGAACCTACGTCTCCTACGGCATTGGCATCTTCCATAACCCTGGCATTGCGGGGGTGTAAAAAGTGATCCTTTACCTTGTCAGAATAATCCCACATTCTTCTACCTCACCGATCTTAATTCTGTTATTTCCCTATTTCTCTTGTGATTTTATACGCTAAATATTTAATACCATCACAAATGCAAAAGTTTCTTAAAAAGCATGCCTTAAAATATTAGTTTTTTTCATGACCTGACAGAAAATCAAGCACCAGCTTGGCATTGTCATCGGGTTTTACTCTCTTCCAGATCTTAATGACAGTGCCCTCCTCATCAAGGAGAAAACATGAGCGCACCACCCCCATGGATACTTTGCCGTACATTTTTTTCTCTGCCCAGACTCCGTAATCTTCCATAACCTTATGATCAGAATCTGAAAGCAGCATAAAGGGCAGTTCATACTTTTGCGCAAATTTTTCATGCGAAGATTGTGAATCTTTTGAGATTCCGACAATTTCCACCTTCAAGGCCTTAAGTTTTGCATAGTTTAAGGCAAAGGCGCAGGCCTGACGGGTACAACCCGGGGTATTGTCCTTAGGATAGAAGTAAAGGGCGATTTTTCTTCCCCTTAAAGATTCCAAAGAGATCTCCCTGCCCTCCTGATCCTGCAGGGTAAACAAAGGAGCCTTCATACCCTCTGCAACTGCCATGTACACCTCTTAAAATTTTTTAAACCAGCAGTGTCAACGCCGCCAGGGTGATAAACAACAAGGCGGAAACCGCGTTAATTATAATCATGAACATGGCACTTCTTATCTTATCTGATAAAAAACCTGCAAAAAGAGCCACCGCAGAGAAGACAATTAAGGTCATCAGCATGAAAATAAAGCCCTGCACAATCATCTGCATCATAAGAGCCGTGCCGGTAGTGCCTTTGGGGACAAACTGGGGGAAAAAAGCCAGGAAAAATATCTGTACTTTAGGATTAGTAATGTTCATGATAATACCGCGGATTACAAGCGCCCTGCCGGTAAGATTCACCCCCTTCCCTTCATGCACCGGTGCCTTAAGGTAGCGTATGGATAAAAAGGCAAGATACAACAGATACAAAGCCCCGATAATTTTTATTATCCAAAGCAGTGCAGGAACAGTGGTTACCAATACGCCAAGCCCCAATGCTGCCGCCAAAGTCTGCAGAATAAGCCCCAGACAAAGACCCAGCACCACCAAAAGTCCTGCCTTAGGACCGAACATGGCACTTTGGCTTAACACAAAAAGATTGTCAGGCCCCGGGGCCAGAGCCAATAAAAAGGATGCTGCGGCAAAAGCCGTTAAAATTTCTGCCATTTGCTGTTCCCTATAATGACCTTTGTTCCCTGATAACCCTAAGATTCTGCAGGATCACTGATCCTGCAATAATGATAAGCCCCAAAACAAAACTTAAACCCAGGTATTCATACTCCTTAAAAAGCAGCATGGCCATGATAATGGTGTACACGGGCTCGAGGTTGTAGCTTAAGTTGACCGTGAAGGCAGATACGGCCTTGAGGATTTTAAGCTGCAGAAAATACAGGCCTATAGTGCATATTGAAGAGAGCAGCAGCAAATACACACCGTCTTTGATGCTCATGGCAAAAAGGGGCTTATCCAAGATCACCGCCCAAAGGGGGACTGTTATCAGGGCTGCAGCTGCTGCACCATACATTTCAAATCCTAAGATCTCCTTTGGTTCTCCCAAACAGGATACCTTCTTATTGGCAATGGTAAACAAGGATGCTATCAGGGATGACAAAAGGCCTATTGCGATCCCCGCGCGGTAGCGGGCATCAAAGTGAAAGATAAGAAGAAGACCTGTCAGGGCAAGAAAACTCAGCAGAATCTCAGTTAACCTGAAGCGGCGCCTTAAAAATAAAGGCTCTAAAACTGCAGTATAAAACCCCATGGCAGCAAGGCATATGACTCCAATGGAAATATTGGACAATTTAATTGACAGGTAAAATAGCACCCAGTGGACAAAAAGAAGCGCCCCCACCCCTGCTGCCTTAAACTTATCCTTAAATTGCAGGATATTATCTTTTTTTATCAGGCACAAAGTCAGGAAAATTATCATGGCCGCCATAAGGGTGCGGTAAAAAGTCAAAAACGGCGCCTCAAGGCTTATTAATCTGCCAAAAACCCCAGTAAAACCTGCAATGACAATGGAAAGATGTAAAAGCAGTATGGTAGGAATATTGGTCTTTAGCATATTAAAAACTGATCCTTTAAGATCAAACTATTGTTATCTTTTGTTTAAAGCCTGGATATTTTACTGGAAGAGACCCAATTCCCGTGACTATAACCTTAATTTTCCCGATTTAGGCTCGTCTTTTTAAGGAAATTGCCTTTTTAAGTCCGCCACCGCCAACATTTTGCCCTTCCCAGATCTTACTTCACAATTCCTTTGCTTGTTTTTTAGCCTGCCGGGCC
>CAYNSI010000075.1:0-9684 GCA_964399665.1 uncultured Enterobacterales bacterium
ATAGCAGCGGCTGCAGCAAGCCTCATCAGCCCCAATGATGCTATAGTTCTTGATGCCGGTACTACCACCTATCAAATAGCACGCAATATTACCAATGTTCCCTTGAGGATCATTACCCCGGATCTTCATATCGGGCTTTTGCTGGCGGATTACCAACAGATTGAGGTTTCCGTAACAGGAGGCATTATTGACTGGAGCTCCCAGTCCTGCATAGGTCCCAGTGCTGTGACCATGATGTCCAGGATCCACCCTAAATATACCTTTTTAAGCTGCAATGCCTTCAGTATTGATGCGGGGATCACCGCTCCGACCTATGAGAAGGCCACCATCAAGAGTACTTTGCTGCAGCAGTCCTCAAAATGCGTCCTGACAGCAGACAGCAGCAAATTCGGTCTCATTCAGCTTTATGAAGTGGGCGCTTTAAAGGATGTAGATATCATCATTACCGACAAAAAACTTGATGAAAAGGCAGCAGAAGGGATCAGGGCCCTGGGGGTGGAGTTGATTCTCTGCTAATCTAAAATCAGAAGATCCACACTATTTTTGACAAGCACTCCCTAATTTCTGCAAGGGGCTGTTTTCAATAAGTTTCAATAAGATTGACCACGAAGCGTGAGGTGGCAGCAACAGTTTTGAGGGGAACATCATTTGCCGTTCTCTTTTGATAATTGAGAAAAGAATTTGATACCACATAGGCCCGCCCTCCCTTGTTTAAGTGTGATTTTAAGCTCCCTAACATTGCAGCAGCCTCATGTATCGCAGGCTTTACTCCCTGATGAAAGGGGGGATTTACCGCTATCAGATCGTATGTTCCAAGCCCTTCTAAAAAGTCTGCTGCAATTACCCTGCCTTCAAGGCCTGATGTGACAAGATTCTTTTTGGTAAGAGATAAAGCCTGGGCACTGACATCACAAAAGGAAACTTGTGCCCCAAACTTTGCAAGCACAAGTCCTACCACGCCGCAGCCGCAGCAAAGATCCAGGATCTTTTTTCCTTTAAGATCCTTTAGATCAATAGTCTCAAGCAGCAGGGCGGTACCCTCATCCAAACTTCCTGCACTGAAAACTCCGTGCTCCTGCTCAAGGTTAAGGATCATCCTGCCGGCATCTAAAAATTTGATATGACAGCGGTCCTCATCAAAACAAAGCTTTAAAGAAGGCGGGGGTGCCGGGGCTTTAAAAGGATGTTCTTTACTATAAATTCCTGAAAATAGGGTGCATTTTCTTGCGGCATCTCTTTTTTGGACGTGCTTTAAAGATCCTATTAATTTATCGGCACTTTTTCCTCCTGCATTATTGGCTCCTGCAGTTAGGATCAAGGCTTCATCTTTAAATTTATCCTGGAGCAGATAAAGCAAGGAGGCAGAAAGATTTCTTGATTTGCTTATAAAAAGCACCACGGTGTCAAAGTCATCAGCGATAAGGCCTTTACTTTCTTCAGGCGAGCTTAAAATTATCTGCAGATTGTTATGGCTTAAACTTTGGGGAACTTCACTTCCAAGATCCTGCATCAAAAGGGCGGCCATTTTTTGTGCCTGAACAAAATTATCTACAAGCACCACAGCCTTTGCGGCCTTGGAGGCGGGAATTAGAATATTTTCATCCTCAATCTGCCCCATAAACAGGACTTTTTTTCCACAAACTGCCTCAATATTGCGCTCTAAAAGACTGATAAGATCAGAGGATCCTGCGCTCACTTATGTCTCCTTATCTTAAGGATTAAGAATTTAAAAAGAGTCTGTTATTGGTCATCCTGCTGTGGTCTGCTGCCTTTGCCTTGTGCTGCCATGATTGCAGCAAGATCCTGATAATTTTTGATACCAAGATCTTCGGGGCGTTTTGCAATATCAATGCCGGCATTTTGAAGATCATCTGCAGTAAAAAGACCTGATAAGGCATTGCGGATGGTTTTGCGCCTGGCACTAAAGGCTTTGCGGGTAATTTCAGACATCAGGGGGATGAGCTTTTGCTGCTCACAGGTTAAATTTTTATGTTTTAAGCATACTACGGCTGAAGTTACTTTAGGGCGCGGCCTGAATGCCTCAGGCGGCACTTCAAATATGGGAATAACCCGAGCTGAATACTGCACCATTACAGAAAGTCTGCCGTATTCGGGCGTCCCTGGCATTGCCCCCAGCCTTTGGACCACCTCTTTTTGCAGCATAAAGTGCATGTCACAAATGCCCTCAATGCCCAAAAGCTTGAAAATAAGCGGGGAGGTAATATTGTAGGGAAGATTGCCGAAAATCCTAAAAGGTCTTTGGTCTTTTAAGCTGTTAAAGTCAAATTTGAGGGCATCTGCCTCAATAAGATCAAGCCCCTTTAAAAAAGGATCTTCTTGCAATATTTTTATAAGATCTCTGTCAAGTTCAATTGCCGTAAGCTTTTTGACCTTTTCAAGCATAGGTCTTGTCAATGCCGCATGCCCTGGGCCTATTTCCACGAGGTTCTCTCCCTCCTTGGGATTGATGGCAGCTACTATTTCATCAATGATGTGAACGTCGGTAAGAAAATTCTGTCCAAACCTTTTGCGGGCTTTAAACGGAGGATGTTTAAGCGGCATGATAATGTTAGATCCTCATGGTGTCATCATGTCCATGGCAAGTCTTACTGCAGCAAGCAGGGAAGATCCTTTTGCTTTGGCAGTTCCTGCAAGATCTAGTGCCGTGCCGTGATCTACTGAAGTTCTGATGTAAGGAAGGCCTAAGGTGGTATTGTAGCCTGAGTCAAAGCCTTCATATTTAAGCACGGGCAGTCCCTGATCATGGTACATGCATAAAAAGGCATCAGCCTCTTTGAGGTAGCAGGGGGTAAAAAGGGTATCCGCAGGAAGGGGGCCTGTGAGATTAAAGCCCCTTTTGCGATATTCATTAAGCACGGGAATGATGATTTGAAGCTCCTCATTTCCCAAAAGCCCGTCCTCTCCTGCATGCGGATTAAGACCTGCAACGAAGATCTTAGGATCTTTGATATGAAATTTCTCTTGCAGGTCATGATGGAGGACTTCAAGGGTTTTTGCCAAATTCTTTCTGGTAATATGGGAGGCTACCTCCTTTAAAGGCAGATGGGTAGTGGTAAGGGCTACTTTAAATTTATCGCAGCCTAAGAGCATCACCACTTTGGATACACCGCATTTTTCTTGGAGGTATTCAGTATGTCCTGAAAATTTAAGTCCGGTTTTGGCAATAATGCTCTTACTTATAGGACCAGTGACTAAAGCTGCAAAGCTGCCACCAATAAGCCCCTCATGCGCAAGGTCCAAAAGCTCTATGACATAGGGGGAATTTTTTTCATCCATGATGGCAGGAACCGATGGCACCTTAAGGGGGATGTGGTGTACATAGACGGTATTTTCCCTGCGCTGATCTCCTGAGAAAGGCTGCACCACAACATCAGTGCCGTAGACTTTGATGCGCTCTTTGATAAGGTCAAAATCTCCAAGCACTACGATGTTTACATCAGGATCGGTGATGGGAATTTTTCCCAAAAAGTAGGCAAGCTGGGGGCCGACCCCGGCAGGCTCTCCTGAGGTGTAGACAATGGTCCTGTTCATATTTTTTTGCACTATCTGCCTCAGCTTACGGCAGTGCCCTTAACCTAAGGACAGATCTTATTTGTTACTGCGGCTCTTCAAGAGCAAGGTTGGCTTCAAGAAGCACAGGATCCACTACCCTGATGTAGGCTGTTTCCCTAAGCTCACGCTCCCAGGCTGCAGCTTCTTCATTAAACATCCTTCTGTAGATAAGATCTCTTGCCTTGTCCCGGTAGGCCTCATCCGAGTCCTTATCAACGCGGACATCTTTAAGGTAAATTAAGTGCCAGCCAAAGGCTGATTTTACCGGCGCGGAAATTTCCCCAGGCTTTAATCGTACCAGTGCCTGGGCAAAGCTTGGATCATAGCGTTCTGCAGTAGCATAGCCCAATGAGCCGCCGTTTACGGCAGAACCAGGATCTTCAGAATATTTGCGGGCAGCGTCGGCAAAGGAGATCTGTGAATTTACAATTTGACGTCGCAGCGCTTCAAGCTCAGCACGGGCCCTGTCATCCGGGAAAATCACCGATGTTGTCAGGAGAATATGGCTGGCATCATATAGTCTTATAGGCTCCACAGCCTCGTTTGAGACATCAATAAGTTTAATAAGATGCAATCCAAAAGGAGATCTGAAAGGTCCTACTACATCCCCGGGTGAGGCATTAAGCAGCGCCGGCAGGAATGGCACCGGCACCTGGCTTTCTGCCATGTAGCCTAAGTCTCCTGCTTGGGCTGCCAGGGAACCCTGGCTGTAGCGGGCTGCCATATCGTTAAAATCGGCTCCTTCACGAAGCTGCCTTTTGATGGAGGCTACCACCGCATTGGCATGATCAAGCTGTCCTATTGTTGCCGTTGAGGATAAGGGCACGATGAGCTGGGCCAAATGGTAGCGCGGCTCAATGGAGCCTACGGTTCTTAAGCTCTTTGCCAACAGCTCAACTTCACTTTCTGAAATGGAAATTCTGCTTCTTACCCTGGACTGACGTACTTCACTTAGGATGAGTTCATCACGAAAAACTTCCCTGGCTTGACTTACCGGGAGATTGTTGTCAGATGCCAGGCGCTGTAAAAATTCCTGCTCGCCAAGCCCGTTTCTTGCTGCAGTCTGGGCAATGGCCTGATCAAGCTGCAAATCATTTAAGGCTATCCCCTGACTGCGGGCCAGCTGCAGCACCAGGGATCTTGTAATAAGACTTTCCAAAGCTGCCTTGCGGGCGCTTATAGCATCAATGTTTCTGCCCCTGGAGTCAAGCTGGGCACTAAGCTGTACCTGTGCCTCATCAAGTTCGCTTGCCAATATGATGTCATTGTTTACCACGGCAGCAGGCTTATCGATGATAATTTCCTCCGCCGCGGCGAGACCTGCTGTCAATCCAAGCAGGGCCAGTGTCAGCGACAACTTTTTAAAGTACATGGCTTTCCTCAATCAAGGTTCTTTCCAAGACAGCATAGATTGTAGCTTTTTTCTCTTTTGCTGTCTGCATTCTTCTTGCACGCAAGGGCGGATTAATCAGCGGTTGAGGTTCGTGGGATTGAAGTGATCGATAAGATAGGTATCCGTGGTATCAACTTCATCAGAACCCGTGACAGTGACGGCTCCTAAGCCCTTAAACTCAAATTGGATGCCAAAGCGGTTTTCATTCTTTGAGGTCATATTATCCCAATCGGTTCTATTGTAATCTTCAAAGACAAAGGCAATGGCATAGCAGCATTCCTCATAGCGCAGCGCCAGTTTGGTATTGATATCACGGTGCTGCTCCAAATCACGGTATCCTGCTGCAATAAGGCTTAATCTGTCGGAAAACAGAGGCACCTTAAACTGCAGGCCGATTTGATCCAAATCTACGACACGATTTTCCAAAGTCCGGTTGCCGTCTCTTGAGAAGCGGTAGTTTACCTGCACCATGTAGCCGTTTTCATCGGCATATTCGGTCATGAAATTACCCGAGGAGATCCTATTGGTTTCGTTATCATAGGCAATCTGCCCGTGTGAGGTGATCTCATCAATGGGGGAGAAATCAAAGGTAAAGGCAAGAGGTGATCTGGGATTTTCCGTAGGCGCATCATTAGGGTTTAAGGTGACCCTGGTGCGCACGAAGCTGTAGGTCTGGGAGATCACCAGGCGCAGTTTCTCGCGGTCATGAGGGTCAAGGATCCGCGATGTCAGACCGAAGGTAACCGCATTGGTGTCTGCGATACGGTCATTACCTGTGAAGCGGCGCCAGGAGAAATTGGAGTAATAATCAGTCATCCTGTCCGTGGTGTCATAAAGCCCGATACGGGATTGATCCTTATAGGGAATGTAGTGATAAGCAATCTCAGGCTCTAAAGTCTGGGTATGGCGCATATCCAGGATCTTGCGCTCTAAAGTGGTTTTGCCGCGTAACTCTAAAAGGTATAGGGCCCGATCTTCATTGCTGTTAAATTCTCTAAACCCAAGATTGGTTTGGTAATAATCAGGAAGCTTTTCAAGGTCATCTTGATCATAATGGGTGAAAAAGCCGCGGGCACCAGCTGCAAGCAGGGTGCCCCTTGAATTTACAAATTGATATTCAATCGAAGGCTCAAGATGAAGTCTTGTGGCGGCAAAATTGTCGTAATCCCCGTCAGAAGGCTCGGTAAACTGCACCAGTTCGCCGGAAAACCCCGTTTTTAGCCTCCCGAAGGTATCATACCAGCTGCCCTTAAGCTTTGGCATCATGGCAAAAGGCCTGATGATAGAGGCTTCGCTTGGTACCAGGCTTTGATACTCGCGAACTTCAAGGCTGATATCATAGGTTTCTTTATCCCACAGAGCCTTCAAAGACTGCATCAAATTATTTTCGGTTATGGTAGCTCCTGTAATCCCAAAATCTGAGATATAGTCATAGTCGCCCTGGCGCACTTTCTTATAATCAACTTCCACCAGAAGATCGCTGTTGAAGAAAGTAGCCCTGTGGTACCAGTCAATCATCCAGCGCTGTTTATCATCTTTGCCGTCTAAATCCCAATTACTATCATGATAGATATAATCGGTAATTAAGTGTCCTTCACTGTTTTCATTGAGCATGTAGCGGAATTCATTGGAAAGCAAAACTCCTCTGGAGGTCATGATGCGGGGAGTAATGGTATCGTCAAAATTAGGTGCCAGATTAAGATAAATAGGCTGGGCATAATCAAAGCCGTTGGTAGAGCCGTAGCTGATTTGAGGGTATAAAAGTCCTGATTTTCTCTCATTGCTTATCGGAAAATTGATGTAAGGGGTCCAGAACACTGGAATATCCCCAATGTAAACTTTGGCATCATAAGCTTCCCCGAAGGCCTCACCTTTTATAAGTTCAACTTCCGCTGCCTCAACACGCCAGGACTCATTGCCCGTAGGGCAGGTGGTAAAGACAAAATCGGTAACGCGGGAACTTTCTTTTTGACTGTTGATGGTAAGGGTACCTGCAGACCCTCTAGCCGGGGAGCCGTTTAACTGATATTCAGTCTGCCCAAGATTGGTTATCTTATCCTCAAGGTTTGATTCAATAGGCTCTTCTGTGGTTAGGGTATACTCAGGCGCTTGATAAACACTGCTGCCCTGCACGGTTACAACGGAGGTGTTCCTGTCGTAGGATGCTTTTGATGAGCGTATGCTTCTATCGCCCTGGGACATAATGACATTGCCCTCATAGACTGCCTGACCGTCAATGCTGCCATAGACAGAGTCCGCACTTATGGTAACCGGAGTGGTATTGATGTCGTATTCAACAGGAGTGCGGTATGAGGGAATACCGTAGTAGCATCCCAAATCCTTTTCGGGTACCGGCAGAAAAGGGGCAGGCTGCCATTCATTGCCTTCTAAGCGTTCCAAAAGCCGCATTGGAAAAGTTGAAATTGAGGAAAAACGCAGATCGTTAAGATAACGCTTTGAAGTCGGCGTCTGCATGGTTTGATAGGTTTTTTGAGCAAAAAGACTGACACTTTGCAGACGGCGCGCTGATTCTTTTTCAGTAGATTCAGGAGATCTGGTAGAGACAATAAAGGAGGTACTGTCCTCATTGGCAAAGGATGCGGCAGGATAGGATAAGACCATGGTTAAGGCCGCAGCAATAAAAGAGATCTTAAAATGGTAAACCGTCCCCGGTCTTTTGGTTTTCTGCTGTAATTTTTTAAGGTGACGGGGCATGTATTTATACCTAAAACTTTTTTGGCAGATGCGGATCTTCTACAAGATCAGCATCTTCATCTTCATTGATACTATTACCCGGGATAGTGCGCCTTTCATCGGCCCAGGCGCCCAAATCACGCATTTTACAGCCTAATGAGCAGAATGGGCGAAATTCATTGGCAGGTGAGTAAATTATTTTCCTGCCGCAGTTGGGGCAGTTTACGGTGACCGGGCCTTCGGTATGGCAGACAGGATCCTGCTTATAATTTCCTGCCTCTTCGGTGATTTGCTCATAGGTACCGTCAGGGAGAAGATCCTTAAGACTCATGCCAGGTTTCCCCTGACAAAGGCTATGTCAAATTCAATATCTCCTACTTCAGCGCCTTTTTCATAGGGCAGGAAGCGTACGTTGATGCTCGACTGAAAACCGCTGACTACAGGATAGCCGCGTACCCTTTTGGGATACCTTATAGCAATGAAGTCACAATTATCCCCTGATTCTTTCATAAAGCCCTTGTAGGCGACCCGCTTTTGAAAATCGGCACACAACCGCCAGATGTACAAAATAGTGTCAAGGGGCGTGCGTATAGTATCAAGTTCATAAAGCCATTTGTCTACCTCTGCCTTGCGGTCCTCAAAAGGCAGCCTTGACCAGAGAACAAACAGGGGAGTATCAAAGGAATTGATGCCGCACGGGGTTAGAAAGCGGGGTTTAATGCTTGAGATGATAGGATCATCACGCAGCACGGTTCTCTGCCTGGTAAAGTTATTGAGGCTTTCATGAGATTTTGCGATGGCATCACGAAGCTCGGCTATCAAATCAGTATCGGCATCCTGATCTTCTGACCAGAATTTAAGACGGGAATCAAGGCGCTCGAGATCTTTTGAAATGTCAATCTTAAGAGCCCCGGTGCCGTCAATTAGATCCATGAAGTCAATGATTCCGCGCATAAATGACATGGTTTCGGCCTCATTGGCAAGAGATCGGCACTCCTCAACCCTCTTGAAGACTGCTTCAAACTTAAGGTAGGTTCTTGCTTTGGGGGTCAGAGGAAAATCGTATTCATACATAAGACTCATCCGCCTCCTTGTGCATTAGATAAGGCCATATATTTATCATGAAGCAGGGTGATTGCCCTGCCAAGCTCACTGTCTTCCAAGCTGCTGGTGTCAATAAGATCATCTCCCAAGGACCTGCGGCAGGAACGGGGTATCTGTTTTCTAACTATGGCAAGAGCCACTTCTTTACTGCAGCCGTCACGGGCAATGATGCGCTCAAGCTGGGTATTTTCATCTGCATCAAGCACTAAAATACGATCCACGAGCTTTTCCAAATGATTCTCAAACAAAAGCGGTATTGCCAAAACCACATACGGCGCCGAATCTTCTGCCTTTTTGGACTGCTCTATAAGTTCTGCCCTTATCTTATCGTGCATCATGGTGTTAAGATCTGCAAGGCAGCTGTCATCCTTAAATACCTTCTCGCGTAAGGCGGCACGATTTAAGGTTCCATCAGGATTTGCAACTTCCGGTCCAAAGCGGGCAAAGATTTCGTTTAAAAGCGACTTCCCCGGTTCAGTTAAAGAGCGTGAAATTTTATCGGCATCAATAACAGGGATCCCAAGAGCACTGAAGGCTTTGGATGCTACAGTTTTGCCGCAGGCTATACCTCCGGTTAAGCCCAATTTAAAGGACATGTTTTCTCCTGGGCGCTTTATCAGCTGGTTTTGATTAAAAAAAAGAACAACCACACTCCAGGTTGTTTTTCTGCGCTTGATTATAGCATGCAGCTTGTTTTTTCTGCTTTTTTCTGCAACTTACATTCCTAACATGATCATGAACACAGTTCACAAAATCGGTACGGCTTACGATTCGAACAGTGATTAAACTCACACCACTAATTTACCTGAAATTTTGTTAGCAGATCTTATTAGAAGGCGGCTCTTATCTTTAGGAACATCCACCTTTAAGCTTATCAAGCTGATCTTCAGTTAAAGACAGCTCTTCTAAGATCACGACCT
>CAYNSI010000076.1:0-3763 GCA_964399665.1 uncultured Enterobacterales bacterium
CCATTTGATCTTCCGATTTATCAAAAGAATCTTTTTTCTCCAACTTAAGGGCTGACTTAACACCTACATTCAGCGCTTTTACTTTTTAAATCAGATCTTACAGCAAAGTTCGCATTCGCCCATCTTCTTAAGCGAATTTAGCGCACAAAGCCTGCTTGCTTTTTAAGCCTCATTACAATCAACAGCAAAAATAGCACTGCCTGATTATGTTATCTATGATCTCTTTAAGATCGTAAGCCGTATTCCCAATTAGTCCGAAACGGTAATTTTGCCGGCAAGAAAGGAATAGAAATCATACATTTGCAAAAAGCTCTCCTTAAGATTCTCATTTGACAAGATGATCTCATATCTGCCATAAAGATATCTTGCCTCAGCATCATAGGTGAAAGGTTCTAATTTATGATCGTAGTCTTCACCGTTAAAATACCTAAGCAGCATTTCCGTTGACGGATAGGGTCTTAAAAGCCCCTTAAGGTAACAATTAAGGACAAAATTAATATGCTCCTCCATGTCCTCCTTTGACAAAGCTTCTAAGGTAAAAATTGTGCCGTCTCTTGCTATTAGGTGAACATCCTCTGATGCCATACCTGCAAGATACCGGGCCGCCTGCTCTGCAAAAAGCTCAAAGGCAAATTTAGGTCTTACTTCAGGTTTTCCTATCACGCTTACCAAATAAGGGTGAGATCTAGCAGAAGATGAGAGCACAACACAAAAAGACTCGTCAGGATCTTCTTTTAAGCCTTTAATTAAAAAGGCAGTCTCTTGGCGCTCCTGCCTTGTGATGTCACTTAGATTATCAAGTCCTGAGTGTCTTTTAAATTCCTGCAAAATGGTCTGTCTTGCCTCAAGAAGCGTAGTTTTGGCATTTTTTCCAAAGACAGCATAGGGTAATCTGCCAAAAGCCTCCTGACGGTCTAGAAATTTTAAGGCCTCCTTATCATCCAGTTTGATAAGTTCCTTAATATAGAAGCTCTCTGACAGGGCTCCCAGGGCAAAAGGCTCGCTGTCCTCGAAGGAAGTATCATGTGCTGAAGGCAGATCAATTCCTAAAATCTTTTTTAAAAAAAAGTACGAGGGCCTGTTCAAAAAGCTTGTCACATCTTCAAGCTTTACCTCAAGATGATTGCTTTCAGGAAGCTTTAAACCCCAGTTATCATTTTCCCCAAGATACGAAGGATCTTTGCTTCCTGCCTCACTTAATTTAATAAAGTTTCTGACATCAAATGACGGGACTTTCCCCGGCTTTTTAAGATAATTTTCCTCATGATAAGCGCTTAAATGCTCCTTTCTTATGATAAGCGCCTCCAAATCCTCACGGTCAGAACTGCCTCCTGTTACCTTAAAGTTATCACTGATGTAATCCATAAGCTCCAAAAGCACGCAGGAGGGCATCAGCTCCTGCCTTGAATTGGGACTTTCTCCTATGTAGGAAAAATAAATGGATTCCTGTGCAGAAAGCAAAGCTTCTAAAAATAAGAAGCGATCTTCAAAGCCTCTGGATCTGTCCCCCCTGCGGGACAATCCCCGTACTGCCATGAGGTTAAAGCCTGGCATGTGCTCTTTTCTTGGAAAGTCATCATCATTCAAGCCCATGATAAAGATATGCTTAAAAGGCACTGCTCTCATGGGAATTAGTGAGCAGAAGTTGACCTTATCTCTAAGATAGGGGGTAAAGTCCCTTGCCGACTTTAAGGCTGACAACAGCATGGAACGGAAAACCGGCAGCTTTACCACAGGCTTTTTGATAAGGTTTTTGCTGATCTCAATAAGCTCTTTTACCGTCTCCTTGATGGCATCAAACTGCTGTAAGGTATCAGGATCACTGCAAAAAAACCGCGCCTGAAGCTTCTCTTCCATAAACTCAAGCCAGCGTGATGGACTCTCACCCTCTTCATCCTCATCAAGGGGTCTTGGGAAGCTGTGCTTTAACTCAATTAAAGCTTCAATAAAGGCATTTAAATTCCCAAGCAGGGCAGCATCCTGTCCTTCAATGCCATTGTAGCTTACCGCCTCATCATTATCCCCAAGCATGGTCCCCAGGATCATTCTGTCAAGCCCCGTCCTGAAGCAGCCTGGCAGCGGCAGCTGCGACTCCTTTTGAATGTCCTCCTGATCAAGGCCCCAGTAGACCGCATTCTCACCAAGCCATGATGCGATAATAGGGACATCATCAGCAGTTATGTTAAAACGCAAGCCTACCGAATCTACCAACAGCAGATCTAAAACCTTGGAAACTGTTATGGGTTTGGTGCTCAAATCAAGCAGGCTTAACACTGCATTGGCAACGGGTGATGCCTCAAGGGTGGTCCGGTCCGAGATAGCATAGGGAATTGCCACCTCATCTTCAGCAGCTTTATCCTGATGCAAATCCTTTATTTTTGTGGAAACACTGCCAAAAACCGAGGTAATGTAAGGGGCATACTCATTGATGGCGGGCACCATTACCACAATATCGCGGGGAAGCAGCTTCTCACCGCGCTTTTTAGCCTCATTAAAGCACTCTAAGATGGCATCCTTTAAAACCTCAACCTCTCGTCTTTTGGTGTGGCAGACCCTAATCCTAACCGATCTGTCATCAGGATTAAGCGCGGTTTTTTCCCCGCCCTCCCTTAAGGTTAAAAGATCTCTTTTTAAATAGTGCAAAAGGCTTTTGCCATTCTGTTCAATAAAGCAGTCAATGAAATCAGGCAGCGGATTTAAATTAAACAAAAGTGACAGATTGTCGCGGCCCTGCTTTCCTAAAGACAGCAAAAGCTGATTGCCCTCAACCCTTTCTTTGCAGCCTGTTTCTTCATTATCATCATAGGCACTTTCAGTATAAATATCAGGATCTACTTCATCCTGAAGCTGCGCTTTGACCTTAAACTCAGCCTCACCCTTAGGGCTTCGTGATAAAACCTGCCTTTTAAAAGCATCAAAATCATCCTTGAAGGTATCACTGATATCGCCCCAGTATTCCCTGCAGGGATTTAAAAACATCAGATAAACCTTTGATACCTGCCCTAAGGCCTGGAAAAAATCGATGACCTGGGGAGGCAGGGCGGAAACCCCGAAGATAAAATAGCGCTCATGAAGTTTACTCTTATCAATTTTGCCTGACCAAAGTCTTTTGTTAAGCCTTTGCATTACCGCGCTTCTGTCCAACAGGTAATCTTTTGCCAGAGGATCATCAGGAAGGATAGACCTTTCTTTTTCATCACGGCCTAACATATTTTTGCCAAGGCACATCCAAAGTTTTGCCTGCCATACATTGGCTTTCAGATGTTCATAGACCCTTGAGTCTGACTCTTCCTGTCTTGAGGCCTTCAATAAAAATCTTTTAATCTTGGTGTCTGCTTCAACATTCTGATAAAAAGCCGCAAAATCCTCCTCGGTAAAATTATCCCACTCGAGGATCCAGTCGGGACGGTACATCTGATACTGATCAAAAGTATCTGCAAGTTTTTGGGCAAGTTCATAGCATCGCGTACCGTCAACATCATCGGCTGCATAACCTTTCATTCTTGCAAAATGCTCATCGGCCCATACCTCATCCCCAAGCCCCAGAATGCCCCAGGTAATCGAGGCGCGGGAAAAAGTTGTTTCATGAGGAGCCCTGTCAAAAACCGCCCGGTAAACATCCCAGACAATCTGCCAGACCTGTTTAAAATCAAAGCCGGCGTAAATACCGTTCTCCCTTGCAAGCTCCTGCTTAAGATAGGTGCGCATCCCAGGGCTCATCACCAGCACCTGTTCTTTTAAAAGAGGATTTTTTAAAGGATGG
>CAYNSI010000076.1:3863-9565 GCA_964399665.1 uncultured Enterobacterales bacterium
CGGGGCCCGTCCCTTAAACCTTAATACCCTTACTTCCTGTAACGGCGGGCAAGGTTGTCCAGGCGCTCATTTGCACGGGCGGCATCTGATTTTACAAATGCTACGTCATTTGCAAGCTTGGACTGCTGAGCCTTTAAGGCATCAACATCAGCGGCAATAGCATCAACCTTAGCATTCAACTCGTCCAAGTTAGATGCACAGCCGGTAAGGACAGCGGCACCCAGGGCTGCTGCTCCCAATAAAACCTGATACTTATTCATGAGTATTCTCCAAATACTGTTTAAACAGAAAGACAGCCTTGTAACTTACGTTTCGCTGTTCGGCCATATTCTAATACATATTAGTCTGCTGCGGTTAAAATTTTTTGGCCTCCTGCATAAAAAAAGTCCCTTGCATTAAACCGGCTGGTTCTTACAGGCTCTAACCTGCCGGCTTATTTTGCCTTAAGGTTTGACTCCTTTAATTTTGATAGAGCTTGTGAATATATAGGGCAATTAAGGGCTTTAAGACCCCTTTTGATTCATCATAAAGACCGCTGTCATTGGCAGCTACTGCCGTAAAACGCACCGAATTCATAAGGCTTAGGGATGAAGTGTCAAACATATCAAGTCTTATGGATATAAAAGGAGAGCCGTCAGGATTATGCCTCCAGCTTAAAAGTCTTGTTGCCGCAATAATAGTACACCCGTTTTCACGTGCCCTGTCATGAAGTACCGTAGGATCACTGCCTTCTAAGAGCACTACGGCATTGCCGTGCTGGGAAAGGTTATCGGCAATGCTTCTTTGGACATAAGATCCGCTGTTACGCACTACATACTGTCCATCGCTGAAATCACCGCTGTTGACAACACAGACCTTGTCGCTGCCGGTCATAAGATGTGTCAGACGCAAATACTGCAGATCTGATCCTGAAGGGATCGCTGAATATGGCGAGGTAAGTCTGTTGTAATCATTAACCTGATAACCTGCCTGCTGCCCTGATGTCTGATTGTAGTTATCCTCAGGGGCTGAAGATACCACGCATCCTGCTGTCAGAAATGAAGCCAGAACAACTCCTGCAAAAAGCTGCAGCCTGATTTTTATCATCATTATTTTCCCCTATGCTGTAAGCTCAAAAGCAAATTTCCTAAGGTCTTTACATATAATAATATCAAGTTTATCAAGTTTCTCCGCCTCTTCCTTAACATGATCACCTACCAAAACCAAACTGCCAACCCCCGCCCTGCAGGCTGCCTGCAGATCTGATGCCTTATCCCCGACCATGCAGGAGTTCTTCATGTCAATATCAAGGTCTTTTTTTGCCTTAAGAAACATGCCGGGCTCAGGCTTGCGGCAGGAGCACCTGCTGCGATATTTTGCAATTGCAGCATCAGGAAGATGGGGGCAGTAGTAAACGGCATCAAAACGGGCATTGTAAGCTGAGAGCAGCTCCTGCATGTATCCTGTAACCTCAAGAAAGTCGGATTCGCGGTAATATCCCCTGGCAATACCAGATTGATTGGTAACAAGCACCAGAAGGTAGCCTAAGCTTTTAAGCCTTTCAAGCCCTTCTGCAACCCCTGCTATTAACTTAAAGTCTGCAATTTTCCCTACATAGCCAAAATCACAGTTGACAACCCCGTCACGATCACAGAATACGGCCCTGCGCATACATATGCCTTAATACAAATTGCATTTTAAAAGTTGATCCCGGTAGTTGTCTGCAGTCTCTGCCACGTCCTGTGCCATGTTTTTAAGCCATTCCTTGTCCTCATAAGAGCCCTTGGCAAAACCATCCCAGCCTTCGATGTAATTTAAAAACTGGTTGTAAGCATCAGTAAGCGCAATGCCATTTACAGCCCTGGTTCTTGTCATATACCAGCCTACGAAGTCCAGGGCGTCTGCAAAATCCTCCCTTTCTGTAAACATTGAGCCGTAAGAATCCACATATTCATTCCAGATTTCATCGGGGGCCTGGACATGGCCGAAGGATAAATCACCCCTGCCGTAGGGAATAAACAAAAACCAGCGCATCGGCCTGTCTTCATCATCATTTCCTGCAAGAGTAACCGAAAGTATCGCCATGGCGACATTAATAGGAACTTTGTGACGTTCATGGACCCGGTGGGCTGCCACATACCAGCTGTCCTTTTCCTGGAAGATGGCGCACAGATCGTCAGGATTTGAAGGCGGTGATGAGCTGCAGCCGGAAAAACTTACGGTTAAACAGCAAAAAACAAGTGCAGTTGCAATTTTGAACATCTAATATAAAATTCTCTAATCTCGTTAATCAATCTCTCTGCCTAGCACCCTCTTGGTAAAGGCACCCCAGATATCATCTAAATTCCATGTCCACCGGAGACAACCTGCGAGGCATTGACATCATCTATCCTACGCATAATGTGATCTGTAAGATCTTCCTTGGAGGTGACACACATCCCGCGTAAGGCCTGCTGTGGCAGCTTGCTGAAAAAACTTTCCAGTTGATCCTGAGATCTTTTCAAGCTCAGGAAAGTTATTCTGCATGCAGTGTGTCGTGATATACCGTCTTAAAGATTCCACAGACCAAAGCTGTGCCGATGGACCATCGGGCAGCTCAGACGGCTTGCTGCATGATAGAGAGATTATCCAGGCCTTCGCAGGAGCTTTAATCACATTACGTCTGCCGCTGCGCTTAAGATCTTCAAGAGCGCCCTCAACACCAAACATACTCCGTTTCTTCAATATTTTGACTACCGTCGGGCAGGAAACTTGGTGTTTTGCAGATATTTCAATATTTGAAAGCCCTTTGTCTGCATCTAAGATAACCTTGGCGCGGAGAATGCGGCGGGCCTGCTCTTTAGGCTTCCTGATTAATGCTTCGAGATATTTTCTTTCTTCGTCAGTGAGCTGACAGTCAAATACACGAGGCCTTGCCATCAAATACCTCCGTACATTACAAGGGGTACTATAGTCAAAAAAAATAATTTGCGAAGTTAGCAAACAACATCCTGGGCATTATCAAAAGGCACTTAAAGGTCCTCTGCTAAATGGCGTCTTCGCCTTCTTCTCCAGTACGGATCCTAATGACGCGCTCAACATCTGAGACGAAAATTTTCCCATCACCTATCTTTCCGGTGTGAGCGCCGCTGGTAATGGCCTGAATGCATAATTCCACATCCTCATCTTTTACCACCAGCTCAATTTTAGCCTTGGGGAGAAAATCAACCACATATTCGGCACCGCGGTAAAGCTCGGTATGTCCCTTCTGCCTTCCAAAACCTTTGACCTCAGATACGGTCATCCCGGAAATTCCGTTGGCGCTTAAGGCTTCACGGACATCGTCCAATTTAAACGGCTTGATAATGGCTACAATTTTCTTCATATACAAAAAGCAGCTTTCACTGCATAACCTCAAGTTTTTATGACATCAAACACAGCCGCTTTTATGCGGCGTACTAATTATATGCTTATTTTTTTTAAATAATGCCGAAACTTTGACGCCGGGAATCCAATCTTACGATAATATCCGTACTTTGTGGTGCTGCTTTAGTGACAAAGCCTGACGCAATGCGGTTTTGCATACTTTGGCATCAGTTTTGCTTTGCGTTAACAACAATAACTCTGCCCGTTTAAACTTTATGGAGCAAGAATTATGGAATACAGCATCACAGGCAAAATTTCCGCTGCCTTAACCTTTGTTATGTTATGGCTATTTATTCTCACAGCTTTCCTGCTGTTCCTGCCCTTAGGACAGGTCTCCGCCGAGTTTGCAACAAGGATTGAAGCCAACAGGTTTTATCTGTACACGGCCCTGATTGTTGAGGCATCACTTTTTATAAGCCATATTGTCAGTTATATCTACTCGATGTGGTTTAGTAAGCACTTTGTCAGACAAAGCAGTGAATTTTTGCATCATGCCGTAAACACTTTGGATTTTGCAGAAAAGGCGCTGTTACGCGAGTTTGTCCTGCAAAGACAATCGGTACTGCATCTTCCCGTTGCTGAGCCTACCGTAAAGTCCCTTTGCGACAGCGGCATTTTAACCTTCATCAAATATGATGAGGATGATGACCAAAAAGCATGCTTTGCCATTTCAAGAAAAGCCCGTCCCCTCATTACCTACAGAGCCATAGGGCTGTCAAGATCCGGAATGAGTGAAGAGCAGTTAAGTCAAATAATGCAAAGCCGCCCGGGCTTTGCCAGAAGTGATGATAGTTTTACAAGAACCTACAGGGGAAGCGGCTCGTATCTTAATCATAGAAACGAACCACGGGCAGCCTGATACAAAATCTTTGACGTAAATAAATTTGCTGATTTGAAAAAGGGGCGCATAACGCCCCAATTTTGCTTAATCTGCTCTGACTAATGGGCTACAGCACTCATATTGGCGAGCTTTCTGCGATTGTGCCAGGCCTGAATATAGCGCGTGGTTCCCGTTCTGCCGCGGGTGGTCAATGAAGTGGTTACGGCATATTCGCCGTGATACTGCACCCCTGAGAGCACCTCTCCTTCAGAAACCCCCGTTGCTGCAAAGAAGCATTGTTCCGAGGTAATAAGATCATCGACGCCATAGATGACATTAAAATCAACTCCATCTTCAACCATGGCGCTGCGCTCTTCTTCAGTAGCGGGATCAAAACGCATCAGGATCTGACCTCCGGATCCTTTAATAGCACAGGCTGCAATTACCGCCGCGGCAGTGCCGCCTATTCCCATCATCAAATCGGTATTAGAGCGCGGATCTACTGCCATCAGGGCCCCTGCAATGTCACCATCATCATGAAGGTTTACCCTGGCGCCTGAAATTCTGATATCCTGCACCAATTTTTTATGGCGCGGATTGTCAAGAACATAGACATTAAGCTCTGTAACAGGCTTGCCGACAGCCCTGGCAACGGCCATAAGATTGTCTTTTACGGGGGCATCGAGATCGATAACCCCGGCTGCCTCTGCTCCGGTGACAATTTTTTTACAGTAAAGGCTGCGACCCGGCCTGAACATACTGTCCTTTTGGGCAACACCGACCACCGAAACAGCATTAAGACGGCCATTGGCAACGGCACCGCTGCCTTCAACGGCATCGAGCACCACATCAAGTTCAGGGCCGTCCCCATATCCTACACTGTCTCCCGTATAAAGCATGGAGGCATCTTCCCTGTCCCCTTCGCCTATAATTACGGTCCCCCTGATGTGCAAGCCCTGAAAAGCTATGCGCATTGCATCGGCTGCCACCTCATTAACGGCATCCCTGTCTCCCTTGCCAAAATAATGGGCTGCGGCCAGGGCTGCCGCCTCCGTAACACGGACCAAATCCAGGGCAAGATTTTTATCCGTTAGATGCTCGTACATAAAATCTCCTATCGGCACAATATTTGAGCAGTATAACCGCCTGACCGTGAAATGATAAAGCATGGGAATCGTTTTTTCTGAGGAAAGTCCAAAATTTACGGCCAAAAGTGCGCAGGACATTAGTGCTGTCACTTCAAACCTTAGGTAAAAAGATCTTAGGGAAACAAGATGGCAGCAAGCCTGGAGGATGAGGAAGAATGTTATGCAAGATGGTGTGATATGCAGAATGAAAAGTGCGGTTTTAAAAAAGTGAAGTTTTTTAAATGCCAAAGGAGGGGCTGCCCCCTCCTTTGATTGTCAGTGTTACTTACAGGTAAAAAGATTGTAAGTTTTGCTTTTTACTCAATAATTTCACCGACGACCCCGGCACCTACGGTGCGGCCGCCTTCGCG
>CAYNSI010000077.1:0-9352 GCA_964399665.1 uncultured Enterobacterales bacterium
TCTCAACCAATATGCAGGGGATCACCGAAATGTCCCAGGAGTCCGTGGATGTTGCAACCCAGGCAGCCTCCATTGCTCAGACTTCCTCACAGCTTATTGAAACTCTGATAAAAGATCTGGAATTTTTCACCTTAAACGAGAAGCTTATCGATCGCAGGGAATTGGATAAACTTATCCATACCATTCCTGCTACTACCTCAGGATTCGAGGCGGCTTCCGAGAGCATAAACCAAGGCGGTGAAGCAGCAGAGCAGGCACAGCCTGCGTAGGCCAATAACCGAACTGGTATGATAAGAAGGCTCCTATAAGGAGCCTTTGTAGTTTGTGAGAGCTCATTTTGTCAACTGCTGCCGTTTGATCTGAATTGTTAAAGAATTAGCGGAATTGTAAAGGTGTTACCGGAAAAGTTGTAAAAGATGTAGTGTTACGATCCAGTTGTTATCGCTAAACTACCCTACAAATCAACAAAAAATATCAGGACCTAAAATGTTAAGCGTGAATAAGGCCGCTGCCTTATTGAGCAATAGAGCATCTTTTCTAATGGCAGGAACCAGTGTAGCTGCCTGGGCTCCTATGATCCCTTACATAAAGGAGCGTTTTATGCTTGATGAGCATACGCTGGGGCTCTTGCTGCTGTGCGTGGGGACCGGGGCTTTCTGCTTTATGCCCATAAGTTCCATCACGGCCTCACGTATAGGCTGCAAGGTTGCGTGCCGTTTTTGTGCCTGTATGATAGGTTTATGTCTGATTGCCGCAACCTTACTGCAAAATATTTTTCTCTTAGGTGTAGTACTGTTTTTATTTGGCATGTTCTCCGTAGCACTTGATGTACTGTCAAATATCAATGCTGCCAAATTGGAACTTGATTTGAATACTCCGATAATGTCAGGACTGCATGGCCTTTACAGCGTCGGCGGGATTGTGGGAGCCTTGGGAGTTACTTTTCTTTTGTCCCAGGGGATGTCGCTGGTAAATGCAGCAATACTGCTTACTGTGGTATTAGCAGCGGCAGCCTTAATTTTCTTCCAGGGGCTTTATGGCAGAGATCCTGACAGTAGTGCCCCCGGCAGAACTGATAAGCAAAACAAAAAAAGTAAGCTTAAGACTGTGCTGCATCCTCTGGTATTAACCATCGGGGTGCTGTGCTTTGTGCTGTTTATGACCGAAGGCGCAATACTGGACTGGTCCGGGGTATTTTTAAATGAGCACAAGAATGTAGATATTTCCAGAGCAGGGTATGGTTATGCTGCTTTTGCCGCTGCCATGACCATTTTCCGTCTTACAGGAGACAGAATAGTCAAAACCTTTGGGCGCAGAACAGTAATTGTGGTAGGTGCGCTGGTGGTGGCAGGAGGTTTTTTAATTTCCGTGCTTTCCTCTTCCTCTTTAGGAGCTTTGGCTGGGTTCTTTTTAATAGGCTGCGGCGCGGCCAATATAGTACCGCAGCTGGTGTCACAGACGGCTTCAATAAAAGAAGTTCCTGTGCATGTTTCAGTTGCTGTGGTAAATGCCATAGGTTTTACCGGAACGCTTGCAGGTCCAGCCCTAATAGGCTTTATTGCCCATCAAATTTCACTGCCTTATACCTTTATGGTTTTATCTTGCGGCGTAATTATTGTCGGAATGATCTGCTTTTTGATCTTAAAAAAGCCGGCCTGAAACAACAATCTTTTGCAACAGGCAGCGCAAGATAACAATTCTTTTGTTAGGGCAGCATCTGTTTTGGATCTTTCTGCCCTCCAAGTGGAGATGGTAAGAACTTACAGTTTTTTTGAACATTTAAAGATTAGGGGTACCAAGCTTCAGGTTTGGTGTTTTAAAGAGCAAAAAGGTGTATTAGGAGGACTACGCCTTTTATGCCTATACAAGAGGTTGGCACGCTATGCAGGCAGACTGCAATATCCGGTAAGTTGATGCGTAACCTTCAGCAGGTTACTAACTTAATGTTTATATGAGCTTTTTAGGGTAGAATGACTCTTATTGTAAAGGAAATCCGCTATGGCACTTAATGTTGCAGTTTACGGCTATGCCACTGATTTGGGCAAGCTTATCCTTGAGACCCTCGATGAAATCAAGGTGCCGGTTGCTAATCTCTATCCTTTAAGTCCCCTTGACGGTGAATTTGATGCGGTAAAACTTTATGGCAGAAATTATCCTATTGAATTTGTGGATAATTTTGATTTTTCAAAAGCTGATGCCGCTTTGTTTTTAACAACATCCGATGAAAGTCAGCGCCTGATGCCAAAGGCTGTAGAGCAGGGCTGTATTGTTATTGATACCAGCAGTCTGTATTCGGGTACTGATACTGCGCAGCTGATCCTGCCCGAGCTTAATCCTTATGATCTTAAAAAAGGTCTGGAAAAACGCCTTATCATCCCCCCTCATGCAACAGCTACGGCAATTGTGCTGGCCCTAAAGGATCTTCATGATGAATTTGAAGTTACCTCTATTGAGGCCGTCTCCCTTGAGGCTGTTTCTGAATTGGGCAGTTTCGGGGTGCAGCATTTAGCTTCTGAAGCAGCCGGGCTTTTAAGCGGACGCGGCACTGATGAGGGATCTTTTCTTGATGCCCAGATTGCCTTTAACCTTCACACCAGAATAGGGACCTTAAATGATCAGGGATTAAGCAGTCATGAAGCGGCAGTTGTCCGTGAGACAGAATATTTTTTAGGCCACCTGCAAAGAGGGACTGCGGTTACTTCCTGTCTATTGCCCGTTTTTTTTGGTCACACCATTTGTCTGCACATTACCTTACAGGAAAAAGTTTCCAAACAGCAGGTGCTTGAGATCCTTAAGGAAAGTGAATACCTTAATATCCAAGATGATAACGGGGTTCTTATTACCCCTGTTACCCACGGCTTAAGAGAGAAAAAACCCATAATAACCAGGTTAAGGCAGAGTACGCTCAAAGATCATGGTTTTGATCTGGTCGTCGTTTTTGATAATTTAGGAAGAGGAGAGGCAATTACCTGCGTTAAGATCCTAAAGCTAATGGCTGATATGAAAAAATAGCACGGTTCTTGCAGGAGCTTCAAAAGGTCGGTTTTTCGACCTTCAGTAACCATTTAAAGAGGAAGGC
Organism: uncultured Enterobacterales bacterium; assembly: GCA_964399665.1. GTDB lineage: Bacteria > Pseudomonadota > Gammaproteobacteria > Enterobacterales > Succinivibrionaceae > Avisuccinivibrio_A. The sequence continues at coordinate 3,080 of CAYNSI010000077.1, forward strand.
AAATGCACAGGAAGATTACTTGGCTGACTCCTATTGCACTATTTGCAGCCTTTACCGTGTGGGCAGCACCCGGCGACGGTACATTTACTTTCAGGATCGTAGGCCCTGATGGGGAAGGTGCATCTGCTCAGGTTGAAAACGCTCCCGCTCCTACCACCGCTTCTACAGGTGCCGCGGAGGCGGCTGCTCCATCACAGACAACTCAGACAGGGGCTCAGACCCAGGCCCGGAGCAGCACACCAATAAGAACTCCGTCACCAGAGGGCACCACTTATACCGTTCAGGTCCAGGACACTGTCTGGGGTATTGCCAATCGTTTTTTGCCCGGAACCGGCAATGTTAATGCCTTTCAAGCTGCAGCCTCAATATATCGCCATAACCCTGATGCCTTTATCGATGGAAATGTCAACAATTTAAGGCGCACCACACTTAATATTCCAGCAGCTGCTGCCATGGCAGCAGAAAGCCCCCAAACCGGAGTGGATCTTCTCAGGGAAGGAAGACTGGTGCTGCCCCCATTGGGGGAGAATTTCAGTCAAAGCAGCACAGCACCGCAGCCTGCTGCCACGACAACTACTGATACAACAACAGCTGTTGCAGCTACAACTGCCGCTGAAACTGCAGCCTTAAACCCTGCAGATAATAATGTTCCTGCCTTTGCGGTAGATAATAATGCTGCAGCTTCCCAGCAGGCAGCTTCTAATAATGATAGCTCTGCAAATACTTCTGCGGTGTTAAACCCTGCCGACAGCTCCGCCGTGGAACTTCCTGCCGTTGCTGATGAAATTCCTCCCCGCGAATATGTAGCACGTGAGACCATGCTCAGGGGAGGGCTGTATGACAGACAGGAAAACACGGATGATGTGCTGCTTTCTGCTGCACTTGACGGACCTTACAATGATGACAGCTCCTTTAGGGATAATGATGACAGAACCTTAACCGTTCAAGACCAAAATAATGAGCAGAATTCTGATGCTTCTCAAAAAGCCAACCTAAGTGAAATAGACTTTAAGGTTATCCGTGAGCTGATAGATTCTACCAATAAGGCTATTGAAAACAGCAGCAGGGAGCTTGATCAGAAAATATCTGCTGCCATTTCCCGCTCGGAAAAGATCGCTTCGGCGGCAGGAAGCATTGCCGCAAAAGAGGGAGTAACTGAAGTTATGGCCCGTTATGAGTCACTAATTTCAGAATTACAACAGTCCAATGCCGAGCTTAGGGCAAATCTCTCAAAACTTGGCCGTCAAATTGAGCAGGTAAAGGAAGTCAGTGTTGAAAACTCTGAAACTCTGACCAAGCTTAATGAAATGATTGTTGATGTAGAGGATGATGATATTAATACCATACCTCAGGGGCCTATCATGTGGATCCTGCTGGGGATTGGTCTGATGTCCCTTATCCTTGCAAGTACTTTGTTCATATTCAAAGTAAAATCCCGAAGCACCTCCCGTGAGGAACCAGAAGAATATAGTGAAGATGACGATTCAGCCGAACTTATCTCCACTCAGATTGTCCTGAATGAGGAAGAACAGGCGGTCCCGGAACAGGATGAGGGTGATGGTGAGGGTGAGTCACCAAAGGAAGATAAGGAACCTGATGTTGAACCGCAGGAAAAATCTTCAGAAGTTGAGAAAGCAAAATCACCGAAAGACTCATCCAAAGAAGTCGGTCTCCTTGATGACGTTGACATTAAGATCCCTGACAACCTTCTTAGTGACTACCAAGAAGATAAGGCCCGCAAGGCTGCAGAGGCTGCCAAGGAAGAAAATGACGGCAAGCCAGCTGATGAGTTGGTACGAAAAGCAAAGCAGACTGAAGAAGATCTGATTAAGGCCTGGGAGGCAGTTGCTGAAAAGGAGGATGACAAGGATACCTTAAATGAATGGGAGCAGGCCTTAAAGGAACAGGAACAAAGCTCAGCTGCCAAGGCTGAAGTTGCAGGAAAGGCAGATGAAAAAGTGATTTCCCAATCTGAAATTGAGAAGGAGGGCAGCAAGGCTTTAACTCCTGAAGAGCAGATGGCCAAGGAGTGGGAGGATGCCTTAAAGAATCAGGAAAACCAGGAAGAAAACCAAAAATTGTCTCCTGATGAACAGCTGGCAAAAGAATGGGAAGGATCCCTAAATTCCCCAAAGGAAGATTTAAAAGAGACTCAGGGAAAAGGTGAAAATAACCTGACTGCTGAAGAGCGCATGTCCAAAGAATGGGAGGAGGCCCTGCAGGAACAGGGAGCTTCAGAAACATCAGGTGGTGAATCGCCCCCAAAAACTCAAGCACCGGATGATAGCGACAGTTCTAAATCCGGTGCAAAATTAGCAAGTGCATTGAACAATGAAGCCTTAACCGGGGAAAATGAAGCCCTCATGGCTTCTGACTTAAAGAAGGCCTTGGAGAAAAACGCTCCCCTGGAACAGGATATCCCTCCAGAAGAGGTTTCCCTTGAGGAAGAAGAGTTAATAGAGGCGGTAAAGTCTTCTTTACAGGAGTTAGATGAGCCCCCCGACAATATTTCATCACAGGATAAAAAGCCTGAATCAGAATCAGAATTAGCATCTGAACCTGAATCTGACTTGTCAAATGACACCGCCTTAAATGCGCCTATTGATGATCTTGTAGAAGATCCAAAACTGTCTGTGCAGGAAAAAGTCCCTGACAATGAAGAGCCTATTGTACGGTCAACATCTAATACCGAAGCCCTGGATCATGCAGGCAGCACTAATAATGTCGTGATGTGGTCAGTTCCAGAAGATTATGAGAAGCCTTTTTTGGATATCCAAAAAAACAGTGACAATGCCGCTCTTATTAACGATGAAATTAATAAAGCCCGGGATTTAGATGCTGACAAAAATGATCCTAAAGATACTAAAGTTGAGCAGGACATAGGAGGCAATAATAGATCCTATGAAAGTGATGACAAAGAGAGCTTAGATAAGACTTCAAAAGTGGGGTCTGAAATTGAGGCTCTTAAGGATTCTTCCCTGCGGCAAGAGGCAATATCAGATGATTCTGAGGATGACGGGAACTTTAATAATTTAACCGCTGATGCCTTAATTGAGGAAGATAAGCTTATTAACATGCTTTCACCTAACAGCAATGCTCAACAGGATGCTGCAAAAACTCTCTTAGATAATAGCGATTTTTCCCTGCCCGATGTTGTAAGTATGATTCAAAGTGCCGCGACTGCCCAAAGCGTGGATATTAATTCCTTAGGGGACAATTTTGCTGAAAATAATGAGGACACGCAAGGTTCTGCCGGTGGCTTTAAGGATGGAAAGGTGCCTGAACCTAAAGACGATCTCAGCACTTTATCGGACGATCATGAGGCATCCAATGCCCAAAATTTAACGGATCTTTTAAATGAAAGTGCAGCTGAGGGTAAGGATCCCAAGGCACCCCTTCTTGAAACTGCAATTGATGATAATGAAGATGACAAATCGTCTTTAAATTTAAAAAATGACTTGTCTTCAGGGGCTGCAGGTAAGGAATTATCCCGGGATCAAAGAGAAAAATTGATTTCAGATCTCAATCTTGCGCATCTTCTTTTTGAAACCGGAGATCTAGAAGAGGCAAAGGATCTTATTGTGAATATCTGTGCCCAAGGGAGCGATGATCTTGTTAAAGAGGCTATGGAATTAAAATCCCGCTATGCTCCTTGAATCAAGTCTAAAGGCAATTTTTAATGCCCTGGATGAAAGATGCTTTGTAGAGCTTGAAAACGGCCTTAGAGCTTTGGATTGTGCGGCCGCAGCTTTTACAAAGCTGCAGCATGAGGCCCAAAAAGAGGGCTTTAGTCTTGATGCAGCCTCAGCTTTTCGATCCTTCTCCTGGCAAGCTGATATCATAGAAGAGAAATTTACCGGTAAAAGGACAGTTTTGGACGCTAATGAGCATCCTATCGACATTCTTGCCCTACCTAAAGAACAAAGATTAGAAAAAATCTGTGTGTTTTCCTCCCTGCCGGGGCTTTCGCGCCATCATCTGGGCACAGACTTTGATGTTTACAGTAAAACACTGCTCCCTACAGGGTGCAGCCTGAAGCTTGAGATTAGTGAGTACCAAAAAGACGGATATTTTGCACTTTTGACAGAATTTTTGGATAACAACCTTAAGAGCTTCGGTTTTTACCGTCCCTATGAAGGAGGCGGCAGTATTGCCTTTGAACCCTGGCATATTTCCTTTAAAACAGGGGCCGAACCTATCCTTAAAAGCTTTAGTTTCCCCGCCTGGAAAAACTCCATTAAATCCCTAAATTATGAATTTGCCCCTTTTGCCATGGCAGCAGACAGGGACTTTGCTAAGTCACTGCTTGCTTTTGACAGTTAAAACCTCACCAATTTAAAGCACCAAAATTTCCCTATGTCTTTACTAAGCAAAATGGTGCATACTTAATCTGTAGCTTTTTAATCAAGGTTTGAAACCAAGGAGAAACCAGATGATCAGATTCCGCTCATATATCTCAAAGGCTGTAGTAGTTGCAGCTCTCGCGATTATCCCCATAAGCGTTTTTGCGCATCATCATACTTTTAATGAGCATGACAGGAATCATGCTTCTTCTTACAGGTGGCAGGGATTTAAAGACCATGTAAGATCCCCGCATGACTATTATCTGCGTGATGAGATAAATTATCGTCACGTCCGCTATAACGGATACCAAGATTATGCCCTTTATTAAACAAAAGGTTGCATGAATAGTTTCCGGTAAATTTCTATCCTTGAGCAGGCTTAAGTAAGCAGCCTGCTTGGCAGAAAAAAGCAATGGCATGTTATGCTTTGCCATCCTGTCTTATAAGTCAGGGTTCTTTAGGTGTTTTCAATGAAAAGGCATTTGATTGTAACGGCAGCGGCCGCTTTGTTACTAGGATCTTTTGCAATTGTTCAGGCCTCAGAAGAGGTTGTAACAGTTCCTAACAATGTTGCTTCAGGTCCCGGTCCCGACGGGCGCAGTGGTCCCAGCAGACCTTATTGGGGCGGACAGCCCTGGCATCACGGTTTAGTTGAAGGTGCACATTTTTGGCGCGGTCCTGGTCATAACAGAGGACATGGCAGATTCCTGCAGGATTTGGAACAAGATGAGAATTATAAAGAGCAGGTCAAAGAGATCCGTGACGTACAGCGTCTGCTTTTCATAGAAAGTCAGGTTTTGGATGCCATGGTTGCCAATTCAAACTACAGCGCAGATGATGTGCGCCGTCAGGCAGGCATTGTGGCGTCACTTTATGACCAGGTACGGGATAAAACCCAATCTTTGTCCGATAACTTTGACAATGACCGCCCCAGGAGAGGTCCGCACTTTGGAAGATAGAGCTTTTTATGACTGATATTTACAATACCGTTATCATAGGCTCAGGCCCTGCGGGGCTTACTGCCGCCATTTATGCGGCAAGAGCAGGTCTTAATCCTATTTTGATTAAGGGTTTTGAGCCCGGCGGGCAGCTTATGCAGACTCCTGAGATTGGCAACTGGCCAGGTGCTTTTGAAAATCTCTCAGGAAGTGAGCTTATGGACAGGCTTACTGAGCATGCCGGATCTCTTGGGGTTGTGATGCTGGAAAATGAAGTTACCGGTGCTGCTCTTAAAGACAGGATTAAGACCATCACATTAGATGATGGCAGGGAACTTAACTGCAAGACCGTTATTATTGCAACCGGGGCAAAAGCCAATTATCTTGGGGTGCCCGGTGAGAGTAAATATCTTGGTCAGGGCGTTTCAGCCTGCGCTACCTGTGACGGTTTTTTCTTTAGAGGAAAAGAAGTTGCGGTAGTAGGAGGAGGATCGGCTGCTTTTGTTGAGGCATTGTTTTTAAGTTCAATTTGTAAAAAGGTCAGTCTTATTCACCGCCGTGAAGGCTTCAGGGCCGAGGCTGTTTTAGTAGATAAGCTAAAAGCGTTGCAAAAGGAAGGAAAAATAGAATTTATCCTCAATGCCACGATATCTGAAGTTGTAGGTGATGAAAGTAAGGTGACCGCACTTAAGCTTGCCTTCAAGGACGGCAAACAAAGTGAACTTAAGGTTGACGGCTTATTTGTGGCTATAGGTCACAGTCCTGCCACCTCATTGTTTACTTCTGAACTTGAAAATGACAGCGGTTATCTTAAGGTAGGGTTTAACCGTGCCACAGCAACCTCGGTACCGGGGGTATTTGCCTGCGGGGATTGTGCCGACAGAATTTACCGTCAGGCTATCACTTCAGCAGGAACAGGCTGTATGGCAGCTTTGGATGTTGAGCATTTTCTTATGGAAAATGCCTGACATGACTTAAGCAAAAACAGCAGG
>CAYNSI010000078.1:0-7856 GCA_964399665.1 uncultured Enterobacterales bacterium
GCGTCATGGTGATCGTCAAAGAGCCGCACAGGGATGAACAAAGAACACCTTCAATCCTGAAAGAAGTCGTGCGTTTAGAAGAGCTGTCTTTAACCCAAGAGCAGCTTGACAAGCTTAAAGGCTGATGGTCCCAAAGATAAGAGCCGCCCCTGCGCCGCAAGAGATCTCCTGACAAAATTTCAGGCAAATTAGTGTCATAAGCTTAATCACTGTCAGAATCATACGGCGCAATGCCAGCTTTGCTCTTAACCGTGATGCGGTAGAACTTGGCACCACCCGTTTAGTTGAAACCCATGCCAATGCGGCATTTTCGGGGTTTGTCCTGATGCAGGCGTTACCTTCTCAGGAAAGGCCTAATTCTGCCTGGAAAGCAAAGTCCTTTAACAACCAATGATAATACCTTTGTACCGCCCCGAAGACGAAGACAATCTGCAATGATTTTCAATCCTGTGGAACTTACCTGCTGTCACCTGTCATCACCAAAAAATTCATTCCAAATCTTTTCTACCTCAGCGCACTCTTTCGGTCTGTCTTCCATAGCCAAAATAGCAGGAAGCCCCGCCAGGGAAAGTTTATGTTCCCAGCCTCTTATTGCAAGATAGGCATCTTTTAGGATCTTCGCTTTGCCTGTTTCCAGGATCTCAAGGCGGGCACACTCATCTAAAATTCTGACATTGTCCGACCAAAGCACCATATTAGGATATTTAGGAGCATTTTTTAAGAGCAGATATTGGGCAATAAACTCTATGTCAACCATGCCCCCGCGGCTTTGCTTAAGATAAAAGAGTCTGTCCGTACCCTTATCAAGATGTTCCCGCATCTTTTGACGCATTTGAATTACATCTTCCTTAAGCTTAATTTCATCGCGCGCTGTTCTTAAAACTTCATCGCGGATCTTGTTGAATTTTGCAATTACTCTTTGAGAACCGGTGATGGGTCTTGCCCGGACTAAAGCCTGATGCTCCCAGGTCCAGGCGCGTTTTTTTTGATAGTCTTCAAAGCCTGCCGTGTCTGTTACCAGCATTCCCGAGTCGCCGTCAGGTCTTAGGCGCATATCAAGATCATAGAGAACTCCCCCTGTCGTTCTGGTAACTGAAAGATGAAGCAGTCTTTGTACCATTTTCTGGTAAAACATGGCACAGGGGACACTCTGCTCACCTTCTGTAAGACGTTCATCTATATCACGGATAAAGACCATATCAAGATCGGATTTATACCCTAACTCCAGCCCCCCCAGTTTACCGTAGCCTATAATGGCAAATCCGGGATCTTCTGCAGTGCAGCCGGGGGGATTTCCAAAGCGCCTTACAGTCTGAGTCCAGGATAACAGAGCAAGCTCGCGGACCAGCGCCTCTGCAAGCCAGGTTAAGCTGTCTGAGATCTTCATTAAGGGCAGGCTTTCTGCTCTTTCTGACATGGCAATGCGCAATACCATGACCTGTTTAAACAGCCTCAGCTCTTCCATCTGCCCTTCCAGATCATCTATCTCAATACGCAAAAGTCTCTCATTAAGCCAGGACAAATATTCATCAGGAGGCGGGGGCTGCGTAAAATAGCGCGGCGCAATAAGTTCATCCAGTAAAATAGGATGCGATGCTATTAGTGATGAGGCAAAGGCATTGTCTTTGACAAGCCCGACTAAGCGCAGACATGCCTGGTAGTTTTCGGCTAAAAGCTGCAGATAAGTGGTTCTTAGGGCCACCTTTTCAACCAAAGTACCCACCCTGGTAAAAAGAGCCGGAGCATTGTTGTTTTTTGCGGTTAATTTAATAAGTGTCGGCATAACCTTAAGCAGGGTTTCCCTGCCCACAGGCCCCATGGGAAGTCTTGCAGTGATCCTGCGCAAATCCACCACCGCCTTTGCAAGATCAAGTGCCTCTGAAGGCTCCTTCATCAAAGGCTCCAAAGAAATTACCATCTCCTCAGGGGTTAAAGTGGATTCCCAAAGCTCTATGCCTTCGCGCTTTTCATCCTTTTTCTCTTCATCGTCATGAATTATTTTGCGAAATTCATCGTGGACCTCTGCCATTACCGCAGTGACATCCTTGAGAAGCTCTTCATACGAACTGCAGTTCATGGCAGCACATAGGCGTTTTTGATCCTTAGGATCTTCAGGGAGGGTCTGCGTCTGTTGATCGGCAAGCTCCTGAAGCACATTTTCAAGGCGCCTTAAGTAGACATAATTGGCATCCAGCATGGCGCAGACGTCAGGCGGCAGCAGATTAAAATGCTCCAAATGGGTCAGGGTGCGCCTTAAATTACGCTCCTGCAGCTCGGCAATGCGCCCTCCTCTCATCAGTTCAAAAACCTGGACTATAAACTCTATCTCACGGATCCCTCCTGAGCCTAACTTAAAGTTGTCAGTAAGCTTTCTGCGCCTTACTTCAGCTTCTATCATATGTTTGAGCTTTCTTAAGGACTCTATGGCTCCAAAATCAAGATAACGCCTGTAGACAAAGGGGCGCAGCATTTCAATAAGTTCAGAACCATACTCACCAAAATACTTGTAATCACCCAAAAGTTTGGCCTTTACCAGGGCATAGCGTTCCCAGGTGCGCCCCTGGGTCTCATAGTAAATCTGCAGGGCATCAAAGGAACTTACCAAGGGACCTGCATCACCAAAAGGCCTCAACCTCAAATCGATGCGGTAACAGAAAGAATCTGCAGTTACATCAGATAAAAGATTGCACAAAAGCTGTACTACCTTGGTGAAATACTCCTGGAAAGAGAGGGAGCGGGAAGCTCCTGTAGTCTGTCCGTCATAAGGGTAGGTGCAGATTAAATCTATATCAGAAGAAAAGTTAAGCTCCCCTCCGCCCAATTTGCCCATTCCAAGCACCAAAAGAGGCATGGGGTTTCCGTCTTCATCAAGGGCATCTCCAAAATTTGCCCTAAGATTCTCACGCACCACCTGTACAGTGCGCAGCACAATTTCTTCGGCAAGATTTGATAAGGATGCAAAAATCTCTTCGATGCCGGATCTGCCGGTAAGATCCCGCCAGGCTATCATTGCATGATAGGTCCGCCTTAAAATTCTGAGCTTTTTTTTAAGTTCAGCATCACTAAGACCCGGTGTGATAGTCTGCAGCACCGCATCCTTTGAGTTTACAAGAAGATCTTTGCTTTCCAAATAACCTGAGGCTATGAGCTCTGCACACTCTTGAGGATATTGGATCAGGGTTTTGGCAATAAAATCCGACATCCCAAGAACATAAGTCAGATCATCGCGCTTTTTAAAAACTGCAAAATGCTCACCTGAGCTTTTTGCCAGCCTTTCCCTGTAAATCTGAGCTTCACTTGCAAGAGCCTCAGGAAGTTCTGCAAGAGATTGAGGATCCGGCTTGATGGGTTTTAAGAGCATGGCCTCTCCTAGGTTTTGATATTGGCGCGCACCACATCATCCAACTGACTTAAAAGTGCCCTGATACGAAGCGGCAGCATAAAAATCCCCGCATGCATTAAAACTGTCCTAACCTCAGACACTGCAGCATCAAGATCCGGTTTTTCATGCTGCACCAATGAGAAGGTAAGTTCTTCGCCAAAATCATTAAAAAATCCTGAAAGACTTTTAAGCTTCCTGCGGGTCTTTCTGACAAATTTCTGATAACGCTTAAAAGCTTCGCTGTCATTGATGTTCTCATTTAATTCGTCAATATCACTTAAAAATTTTAAGGCTTTTCTAAGCTGAGTTAAGGTATGGCCTATATAACCTAACAAAAAAGGATCTTTTTTTATCAGGAATAAACCCAATAAGGTCTCAAACCCTTTTAGGATTGTCAGGATATAACGATGTAAATCTGTTTGTGCCAAAGGCGGCAGTTCAATGACATTGCGCTCCTGGCCCCTTATTATCAAAGAAGCTCTATGCATCTTGGAAAAAGGCTCCAAAGTAAGCGGCAGTTCCCTGTCCTTAAAAACTTTAAGCAAAGACACAAAGGAATTAAGCAGTTTTGAACCGTCAAGTTCAGTATTTTTAAGCTCTACCTCAAGCTCATTGATACTGACGCATTCACCTCCTGATGAGATCTCTCCTTCATCAAGACTTACCTCAAAGGTACAATCAAAGGCTTTTAAGGTAAGCGAAGAACGGATAAAGTTAATGGTACAGACAGGCTTTAACTTATTATTAAGCTCCTGCAAATTAATCTGCCTTGCAAAAATGCTTTGGTCAAATAAGGTAAGATCAGGCCTTTTTAGGCTGTCATCCACTTTGATATTAAACTCAGAACGTTTGTGCAGCCCTCCAAGATTCTCCTCTCTGATCTTTAAAGTCTGCTCTGTAAATGAGGGTGCACGGCGGATCCTAAGTCCTGCGCCGCGCTTGAAAAGATACTCATCTTCCGTATCAAAATAGGTGTTAACAAGATCTTCTATCTTAAAATCTGAGATATCCCCAATACCTGTCAGGGCTTCCTCAAGATTAGTAATTCTGCCGACTACTCCAAATTTAAGCTCAATCTCAAGGTCCTGCATAAACACCTCACCTTTTCCATCCCCAAAAACCACTGCCTTTTTACTTGACATACTGATTTTAGCATGCACACTGCATCCGGCACTGTCCCTTTCGTGATGCTGGCAATAACTTTTTAAATTTTCTGGATCTTGCTAGAATATCTACGCTTTTAAACGGATTTTCCTAAATGACAGACATAAGTTCTCATCCTGTTATGAACATTGCCGCTAAAGCTGCCCTTATCATCGCAGGCTTTATTTTCTTTTGCTTTACAGCCTTTGCTGCCCCCCAGGACAATGATAATTTAAATTCCCCTGGTATCTCATCAGTTGAAACTCAGGAAAATTTCTCTCCTGACCCTGCAATAGAGCAGACTGAAGATGCAGATACCCCCGTTCCCGATGAATACGGCTTTTATGAAGGCATCAGGGTCTATGTATCCGATAACAACAGGATTCTGACCCGCTCAGGACCAGGCAGAGATTATCGTATCATAGGGACTAAAAAGATAGGTGAGGAGCTTACCTTCATGGGCTACTCCCAAAGCCGCGAATACGTGCGTCTGATGGATAGTGAGAACAGGGTAGTCTGGATGGAGCGCGGTGCCGTACAGACTGAAAAATGCGGCTATCTTCTAGTAGAAGACTTGCGCTTACAAATTGCAGATCTGCAATACCGCCTTGATAACTACGACAGTGCCCTCGCCCGGGAGCTTAATCAAGCCAAAATAAAGCTTGAAAGGCTTGAAAAAGAAAATGCCGGAATGTCAGCTGCCATTGCCAAAAAGGACGAAACTATCGCACAGCTTGATGAAATAAGGCGCGATTATGCTGACAGGCTGGAAACCAGGGAATTGGACATGCAGATGCGCTGGTGGCTGCAAGGGGCGGTTATCGCCTTTGCAGGAGCCGTAGCGGGAATTGTCCTAATCTATCTGCCAAGACCTAACCGCAGAACAAGAAGAGAAAGATATTAGGAAGCTTTCCTGCTATGGTCTTTTCAGAAATCTCCTTTGTTTTCTTTCTGCTCCCTGTCTTTCTTGCCCTGGATTTTGCAGTTCACCTAAAAACTTACCTAAGAAATATGGTGGTTGTGTGCATCAGCTTAATCTTCTATTTTTGGGATGGCTCGCACTACTTTCATATTTTAATTATTTATGGGGTGTTAAATTATCTTTTTGGTTTTGCAGTAGCTTATGCTAAAGAAAAGTTATCAGCAAAGCTTGCCTTATCAGTTTTGTTTATTTTCATAAGCCTTAATCTCTACGGCTTGTTCTTTTTCAAGTATCTTTATTGGCTGTTAACATCTTTACAGAACCTGTTGTTAAATAATGAATGGTTACAAGCTGTCAGCGTAAAAGACCGCAATCTGCCATTAGGAATTAGTTTTTTTACCTTCCATGCTTTAAGCTACCTTATTGATATCTATCGTAAGGAAATTACCGTATGTAAGTCTCCTTTAAGTTTTTTAACCTACTTTTTCATGTTCCCCCATTTAGTAGCAGGCCCAATTGTAAGATTTAAGCATGTTAAGGACGAATTACAAGACAGGCCCTTTTGCAAAGATTTATTCTGCTACGGACTGTCGCGGTTTATTATGGGACTTAACAAAAAGATCCTCATTGCAAATTCTGCAGCCCCTATAGCAAGTACAGCCTTTTTGATTAATCCTGAGCTGCTTAGCAGCTATATGTTATGGCTTGGGGCCATAGCCTTTATGGTCCAAATCTATTTTGATTTCTCTGCCTACTCAGATATGGCCATTGGCCTTGCTGCCATGGCAGGATTTAGATTTCATGAAAACTTTAATGCTCCTTATCATGCAGTCTCAATGAGGGATTTTTGGCGCAGATGGCATATATCACTTTCAAGCTGGCTTAGAGATTATGTATATATCCCGCTTGGCGGATCTAGAGTACCCCCCCCCGGATATATCTAAATCTTATGCTAGTATTTTTTATATGCGGATTATGGCATGGGGCAAATTTAACTTTTATAGCTTGGGGCTTATATAACGGTATGTTTTTAATAATAGAGCGGCTGGGTTTAGCAAAGCTTCTTGCCAAGCTGCCTTTAATCTTGCAAAGAGTCTATCTAATTTTGGCTGTTTTGTTCGGCTGGGTGTTATTTCAAGCGCAAAACTTTGATCATGCCTTGGCATATCTTAAAGCGATGTTAAGCTTTAAATCAGGAGAAATTTTTGATATTGGACTTATCAATTATTTAGCTCTAGGCTTGGGAATTATAATTGCCCTGGGTAACTTTAAAACCTTTAGGCCAAGCATATCTATAATTGCAACTGTAAACAGCAGATGTTATCTCCTAAATGCAGCACTGCTGTTTTTCTCAATAATAATTTTATATTTTGGCACCAATAATCCTTTTATTTACTTTAATTTTTAAAGGCAGAGGATGAGTAAGCTAAACTTAAAACTGACACTTATACTATCAGGCCTGCTTTTTGTAATTCCAATCTTAGGAATTGCAACTTCAACAGACAATAAAATTTTGTCACAAGAAAATCGTACTATTGCTAAATTCCCAGAATTTAATAATAAATTTTTGTCAAACTTTTCTGCCTATCTTAATGACAGGATGCTGCTGCGTGATGTTATCACCGACAAATTTTATGGCCTTTGGGCTCAATTTTTTGCCCAAGACATATCCCACACATCCTTTGTAACAGGCAAAAATGACTTTTTGTTCTTAGGCAATTCTTACGACAGTTCCGTTAAAAAGCATACAGGTTTATTTGAAATTGATAAGGCAACTTTAAAAAACTATCTTGAAAAGATTAATAATCTTAAAACATTTTTTGCTCCTATCCCTTTTTTTTTCATGATAGCACCTGATAAAGAATCTATCTATGGTGAATATTACCCCCTGCTGCTATCCAATGATACTAATTTTTTAAATAAACTCCTGCCTTTTTTGCATGCTGACTTTAACGTGGTAGACCCTGTCAAGACTTTACTTGAGGCTAAAAGTGAGGGAGATCTGCTGTATTTTCTGGATGATAGTCACTGGAATAATAAAGGAGCCTTTATTGCCTTTAATTATTTGTTAACGCAAATGGGGTTAGCGACATTTAACCTTGATTTTCTGCCCTCAAAACATAACCCTGGTGACTTGACAAGAATTGCAGGCATAAAAGGAGATCAATACACTGATAAACAAGACACTTTCCTTCCCAAAATAGATTATCAAGTTAAAGTAAGATTTTCTGAAAACCCTGCTGAAATTATAGAACTAACATCGCCTCATTTTCCTTCTCAAAATGACATTATCAAAAGAAAAGGCGCACTAATAGTCCATGAAAATGCCCGCTATGATAAAACCTTACTGCTGATTTCAGATTCTTTCGGCATAGCTGTTGCTCCTTTTGCCAGCTATCTTTTTAAAAA
>CAYNSI010000078.1:7956-9343 GCA_964399665.1 uncultured Enterobacterales bacterium
ATAGTTACTATGCAGGTCTATTTGGTTGGAGGCGCGGTAAGGGACGAGCTTTTGGGGCTTGCAGGTTCTGATAAGGATTATGTAGTGGTAGGCGCCACCGCAGAAGAACTTTTACAGCAAAATTTCCACCAGGCAGGCAGAGATTTTCCGGTATTTATTCACCCTGTAACCCATGAAGAATATGCCCTTGCCCGTACCGAAAAGAAAAGCGGCACAGGTTATAAGGGCTTTATATGCGATTTTGGCCCCGACATTACCCTGGAAGAAGATTTAAGAAGAAGAGACTTTACCATCAATGCCATTGCCAAGGATGAGGAAGGTAATCTTATTGATCCTTACGGCGGGATTGCAGATCTTAACAATAAGATCATCCGCCATGTCTCAAAAGCCTTTAGTGAAGATCCCCTAAGAGTTCTTCGGGCCGCCCGTTTTGAGGCCAAATTCCATCACTTAGGTTTTAAAATTGCAGACGATACCCTGGAGATTATGTCTGCCATGGCAGCAAGCTCAGAGCTTGCCTCATTGACTCCAGAAAGAGTGTTTCTGGAGATAACAAAAGCACTTATAACCTCGAGCCCTGAGGTCTTTTTTACCACCCTTCATAAAGTGGGAGCCTTAAAATGGATCCTCCCCGAGGTTGATAATCTTTTTGGAGTGCCGGGTCCTGTAATGTGGCACCCTGAGATTGACAGCGGCGTGCATACCATGATGACACTGCATCAGGTCTGCCTGCTTACTGAAGATCCAAAAACCCGATTTGCCATGCTGGTGCATGATATTGGAAAGGCACTTACACCCAAAGAATTCTGGCCCCATCATAAGAATCACAATATCCTTGGATTAGAACCTCTAGAAGATCTTTGCTTAAGGCTTAAAGTTCCCAATGACTATCACGAAATTGCCAAAATGGTAATAAGATGGCACAACGACTTTCATAATCTGCTCAAAAGAGGCCCTGGAGGAATTGTCAGATTATTTGAAAACATCGATGCCTACAGAAGAGAATCCAGGCTCCTGCCCTATCTTTACTGCTGCAAGGCAGATTTTTTAGGACGCAAAGGCTTTGAGAATATGAGTTTTCCAAGCTTTGATGCTGCATTGGAAATGTTCAACCTTACCAAAGAAGTTACTGCAAGAGAGTTTGTTGAAAAAGGCCTCAAAGGCCGTGACATCAAGCAGGCCATTTTCAACCGCAGATCTGACATTGTCGCAGACTATATTAAAACACTGCCGCCTGATGTCCTCGCTGATCAGCCTCCACCGTCACCTTAAACTTTAAACTTAAAATAGCAACTAACAACTTTTAACTGGGCAGCGTTTATAGCGGGCGAACCGGGGACACGTTGAATTTAAAATGGCTGCCTCTGCCAAAAAATCCAGCAGCCCT
>CAYNSI010000079.1:0-9156 GCA_964399665.1 uncultured Enterobacterales bacterium
TATTGACAGCTATTTAGACACGTTTGGCATGAAAAAGCTGGCGGACAGAAAGAGATTCGAACTCTTGGAGGACTTGCGCCCTCGACGGTTTTCAAGACCGTTGCATTCAACCGCTCTGCCATCTGTCCTGTCCGTGCCGGTCATTATACTAATTAAAGATGCTTTTACAAGCACTTTTTCACGCACCTTAAACAAGCTGCCAAATCTGCCTAAGTAATGGCTTGTCACAGCCATGTTTAAGACTTTAAATCATAACCCTGCCTTAAAGTTTGGGGGAATTTAAACAGTAAAACTTGCCATCTTTCTGATGTTAAGACTGTTTTGCAAAATGCCGTCTTATTCTTTCTAATGATGGTAGAATCTCAAAGCTACAAATTTAGCTTTCAGGATCCTAAACATGCGTAAATTTTTTAACACCTTAATCTCAATTGCAGCTTCATTAATTTTAAGTACTCAGGCAATTGCTGCAGATTCTTCCGCTCAGGAAGCTGCCTCCTCCCCTATAGTCCACGATGCTTTTAAGGATAAAGTACTTTATGTCGGCTGTGAGACAGCTTTTGCCCCCTTTACCTACATAGATGCAGATGGCAGCCTGATAGGCTTTGATTTGGATCTAATAAGAGCCATGGCAGAATCTGAGGGCTTTGATGTTGAGGTAAAACCCTTCCCTTTCGACGGCCTTATCCCCGCCCTTATGGCAGGCTCTATCGATCTTATTATCTCAGGCTTTACCATTTCTCCTGAAAGAGCAAGAAGAGTTGATTTTTCCGTGCCTTACTATCGCTGCGGTTTAACCTTCCTGATCAAAAAGGCTAATGCCGACCGCTTCAACACCTTAGAAGATCTCAAAGACGAAGTTCTATGCTCCCAGATAGGAACAACAGGAGCTCTTTATACCCAGAAAGCACTTCCTGGTACCACTTTGCGCCAGTTTAACTCTCCACCTGAAAGCTATCTTGAGCTGCAAAATGACGGCTGTATTGCAGTAATCAATGACAGACCGGTAAATGACTTTTTTCTGACCGTTTCAAAAAGTACCGAAATTGTATCAAAGCCCATTACCACTGATACTTCTGAGTACTATGGCATTGCGGTAAGAAAAGGCGATGACAGAATGCTAAGCCTCATCAATAAGAGTCTTAAAAATGTCCAGACCAACGGGCAATTCTCACAAATCAGCAATAAGTGGTTCGGCTACGATGTTTCAGAAGGCATTAGAAAAGAATAACCAAAAGCTTGGAGGACAGCTCTGCTCCCGGGCCGGGACAGACTGTTGCTGCCATAACTGCAGCGCTGATTTTTCTTTGCAGTACGGCTTGTAGTGTGAAAATTGGACAAAGTTTGCCATACTGTAGAAAAATGGGGGGCTCATGACCATAGGAAACACTCCTGAAAATGGAGACTTTTGCGCTTATATCGACAGGCTGCAGCAAGATTCTTTAGTCAAGCTGCAAAGCACCATTCAAAAAGAAAATAAGGAGCTTAAGGACGACCTGCGCAAAAATAACCGTGACAAGGCTCTTTTGGAAGGAGACTTCAAACAGGCACAGGCTTATATAGCAAAAAAGAGCAGTAAGGGATCTTCTGCTTCATCTGAAGAAACTCAAGCCAGGCTTTCAGGACTTACTGACCTTGCTGATATTTCAAAGCCTGATGCTGTCAATTACCCCGAAACCTCCGGGAAAACTTCAAAAAGAGGCAGCAATTTTCTTTTTACAGGGAAAAACAAGGTCAAATCTCTTCAAAAACAGCCTTCTGCCCTAAGATTTGGCATCAGTGTTTTTCTGATTGTAAATATTTTCCTCATGGCAGTTTTGAGTTCTGAAATTAGTAATTCCGCATTTATGGTATGGATGGCCTTTATCATCCTGTGTCTTGTAGGCATAACAGGATTTTTTGGTAAAACTTCCAACAAAAGAGGGAATGGCCCATGATTCCGCTTCCTTACATCTGGCTTGTGGTCCTTTTTGTGCTTGTAGCAGCAGAGATTACTTTAAGTACCATTTACCTTCTGGCTTTAGCCTTGGGGGCTTTGGCAGGTGCTATTGTTGCAGCTTTGGGCTTCTCTTTGGAAATACAGCTTTCTGCAGCTGGGATCATCACCATAATTGCCTCATTCATTGCCCATATCTTCAGGACCAGAAGACGGCAGTTTGGAAAAGCAAATGAGAATCTTGATCTGGGACAGACCGTTATTGTAAAAACAACAGCCGATGACGGAAGCGCCAAGGTAGCCTACAGAGGTGCCTCATGGACGGCAAGGGCCAAGGGCAGTAATGCCCTTACCCCCGGGATCTATAAAATTGCTGCCATTGAAGGTACAACTTTAATTTTGGAAAAAGCATCATAACTTAAGGAATTAAACATGAATCTAATCGCCCCATCCCTTGTCACCGCCCTGGTGCTTATAGTTCTGGCGGTAATATTCGCCTATAAGTCCATCAAGGTAGTGCCGCAGCAGACTGCCTGGATTATAGAACGCCTGGGAAAATTCAACAGGGTGTTAAATCCGGGGCTTAACTTTATCATTCCTTTTATTGACAGGGTGGCCTATAAGCATTCCCTCAAGGAAATCCCCCTTGATACCCCCTCACAGGTATGCATCACCAGGGACAATACCCAGCTGTCCGTTGACGGGGTCCTGTTTTTCCAAGTAACAGATCCTATGCGTGCTTCATACGGCACCTCAAACTATGTAGTGGCAATCACCCAGCTGGCCCAGACCACCTTAAGATCGGTAATCGGCAGGATGGAACTTGATAAAACTTTTGAAGAGCGCGATATCATCAATTCCAATGTAGTAGCTGCCATAGATGAAGCTGCTTTGAATTGGGGAGTTAAAGTGCTGCGCTATGAAATCAAGGATCTTACCCCGCCTCAGGTTATTCTTCAGGCTATGCAGCAGCAGATCACCGCAGAAAGAGAAAAGCGTGCCGTTATTGCAGCCTCTGAAGGCCGCAAACAGGAGCAGATTAATATCGCAACAGGTGAAAAAGAGGCAGCCATAGCAAGATCAGAAGGTGAAAAGCAGGCTGAGATCAATAAAGCCCAGGGTCAGGCAGCAGCTACCATTGCTATTGCCCAGGCTACGGCTGAAGCGATAAGAAATATTGCCTCAGCATCTGAGCTTGAAGGCGGCATGACTGCAGTAAACCTGCAGGTTGCCCAAAAATATGTTGAGGCTTTCGGCAATATTGCAAAAGAGGGCAATACCCTCATAGTGCCGTCAAATCTTGCCGATCTTACAACCTTAATCGCCTCCAGCATGAAAATTGTAAAGGGTCAAAAATAACTTAAGAGGGCAGTCCTTTAGGACATCTTAACTGAAGCTGTTTTATGAACGATCAGGACAAAATAATTGATATTACCTCCCGGGAAAAGACCAACCACGGGATTTTAAAGTGCCTTGGCAGAGGACTTCTTTTTATAGGGTCAGCACTTACCTTTATTCGCAATTTTATTGCCAATGCGGTAATGGTTCTTGTGATTATTGCTGTTGTAATCGCCTACAATGCTGCATCCTCCCTTAAGGAAAAGGCTGAAAAGTTTCTTGAAGGAGATGAAGTTCAGGAAAGTCTTATTACCAGGGCTGAAAAAAGCAGGATCCTCTATTTGGATCTTTCAGGTCCTATTTCCGTTGCTCCCTTAGGCTCGACAAGAATTGCTGCCATTGAAAGACAGATTAGAGAAAATCTTCATGGCATCAAAACCCATGAGCTTCTTAAAATCGAAATGGCCCTTGAGCTTGCAGCTGATGACGATAATATCGATTGTGTCCTAATTTCCCTTGATAACATGGAACCTGTCAATATGGCCGTAGCCGATCGCATTGCCTCAAAAGCTGCCCTGGTACGCAATGCAGGCAAAAAGGTTATCGCAGCGGCCATGAATTATTCCCAGTCGGCTCTTCTTGTTGCCTCAGCGGCGAATGAAATCGTACTTGATCCTATAGGAAGCATTGACCTTAAAGGATTGTCACTGCAATCCCTTTACTACCGGGATTTTCTTGACAAGATCATGGTAACCCCCTACGTTTTTAGGGCAGGACATTATAAATCTGCAGTAGAGCCCTATCTATTTAATGAAATGTCAACTGATGTCAGGGCAGAACAGCAGGAGCTTGTAAACGAACTTTGGGAGATCTACCAAAAGAAACTAAGAAGTTTTCGTAAAATACTTTCAAAAGATCCTATTCTGCCGCCTTCTGCAGCCGCATATGCCTCATCTTTGAGGCTTTATCAGGGGGACACTGCCCTGATGCAGTACGAAAGCAATTTAGTCGATTCTTTAGATTCTAAAAATAACCTTTTGCGCGAGCTTGCTGCAGAATATGGACCTGACAGTGAACTTTCCCTCTACCCTGAATTAATTTCCTATGAAGACTATTTAAGATTAAATCCTCAGCAAAAAACTGAAAACCCCGGGGCAAAGGCTGCCATACTTTATGGATTGGGCCCCATTGTCTCAGATGCCCGCAGCGAGCAGAGCTTCAGTCCTGATAATTTGGTACCTCTTTTGGATGAAATAGAAAATGAAGGCAGCTATGATGCCGTGATACTGTACCTGGACAGTCCCGGGGGTCTTACGGTTCCTTCTGAAATCCTGCGCCGCAGCCTCAACAATCTTAAAAACTCCGGGATTAAGGTTTATGTATCCATCAATGGTACTGGAGCTTCAGGTGCCTACATGGTGGCAACAGGGGCCGATAAGATTATAGCCTCTGAAGATTCCCTGGTAGGTTCCATAGGAGTCTTTGCCATAGGCGTCGGGGCACATAACCTTTTAAATAACTTTGGGATCACCCAGGATGGAGTCACAAGTCATGATTTAGCTGAGGTTAATGTTGCAAATCCACTGTCACATGCAAAATCCCAGATCATGCAGCTTAACGTTGACAATACCTACCGCCGCTTTATTGAAGATGTCTGCAAAGCCCGTGATCTTGATGAAAACAATTACATAAATTTTGCAGAAGGTCAGGTTTTCAGCGCACAAGCTGCCCTAAACCTAGGTCTCATAGATAAAATCGGGAGCCTTGAAGACACCTTAACTCTTGTTGCACAGGATCTTGAGGTGGCAAGAAGTGATCTTTTAGAGGAGCATCTTACCGTGCAGCGCGACCACAGACTCTCATACTTTGAGAAATTCTTTTTTACCATGGCAGAAGATCTTCTTCCGGGCAGACTTGCAGCAGCCATTGAATCACTGAGGACACAGCATGAGCTTACCGACGAGACCGGGTCACCTGCTGCCATATCCTTAACTGCCGTGCCGCTGCTTTAAAAGTGCTTTAAAAAACAGCTCAAATAAGTATGAAAAGGTCATGTAACTTAACAGAAGGAAGCTTTTTTAAGTAAGACTGAGCTGCCTTAAAGACTGCAAAGGCAGCCTGCCTTTATGCCGAATGGCCAAGTTTTCTACTCATGGGAAAAAGCCATATCCAAAGCCTGGGTTCCTGTCATAATATTGATCCTGCGAGAAGATTCAGTCTGCTCTTTTAAGTTTAATAAGGCAGTCTTAAGGTGCTCTTCCAAAACTGCGACGGCAGCGGGAATATTATTTTCAGTTAACAGGCTTACTATCCTGCAATGGGCCTCAAGTCCCTCCTTAAAGCCGAAAAGATTGTTGATGTGCCTCTGACAGCTTCTCATCATATCCATAAGATTGAGCAGATTATCATAAATTAAGCGGTTGCCGCTGGCCTGAGCAATGGCCAGGTGAAAATCATTATCAGCCTGCACAAAAGCATCGGTGCTCAATAAGGACTGTGACATTTGGGACAGCAGTGGGGAGAGTCTGTCAATAAGTTCCATCCTGTTTCCTGCCGCGACTGCAAGCTTTAGCGAAGAGGGTTCGGTGATACAGCGGTAATTCAGGGCATCCTCGATGCTTATCGCACCTGCTGCCTCTGCCTCACGCTTGGGCGATGTGCTCATAAGACGATTGACATCGGTTGAGATTACAAAAGTTCCCCGCCCCTGTTCAGATTTGATAATGCCAAAAGCACCAAACTGCTGCAAAACTTCCCTCAGTGCCGAACGTGAGATGTTAAGACTGGTACACAGTTTAGGTTCTGAAGGGATTTTCTCCCCTTTTTTCCACTCTCCTTTTTTTATTTGCTCTCTGATATAGTCAAATGCCGCACTTGTTACGGATTTTTTGTCCTTGTAAGACATGTGATCCTATACCTCACTTTTTTATTCTTATTTTCAATCCTCACATCACAATGGGCATTTAAGCACAAAATATCCCTGGTGCCTAGAATGTTTTGCAGACAAGATTCGTATCTATGACGTCTTTGGCACAATATTTTGCTGTTCTAAGATTTAAGGGACCAAAATTATCTAAATTAGTTTCAATCCCTCGGACAATTTGTGCCTTGGCTCTCAATTTATCCAGCTGTTTTGGCGGTGTGAGCTGGATCATAACTTTAAGATCATCTTACATGATACAATGAAGACCAAACAGACAAGATTTGTTTGCTCCTATCAGTTAGATTTTCAAAATTACGCAGAACAGCAATCACTTTTAATTAGTTGCAGACCATCAATTTTAAGTAATTTTTTCAACTTGAGATTAGAAGAGCTTAGCTTAGGTCTAAAAATTCAGATCTTCTAAAGAATATCTAACTGCAGAATAAAAAAGTATAACCATACCATACCCAGTCTGTTTTTCATTTAAGCGGCACCATGTCAAATTTTGGCGCAAAGTGACAGCTGTTTAAACAAAGACTGTTTTCGCAAGGACAAGAAGGCAGCTTGGCTTTCTTTTTTAAGCAGAGAAAAAGCAAAGCGTAACGGTGCAGTTCCCTGCCTAAGCAGTGCTTTTTTGAAGTATCCTATAGTCCAGCGCAAAAGCTTCCCCTTCTTGGACGGAAGGTCCGGCGTTGTTTAGCATATGGCAGGCACTTCATATGCGCAGTTTATCCGAAAGTATCAGTATCATTCTGTCTTTTGATGCACAAGACAGGTTTCAGGCAGACATCAAAAAAGGAGTTGGCTTATGACTTATCAAGAAGCAATAGAGGCGCTGTCACAGCAGACGGGAACAAAGTTGGCATTTAATGAAATGGGTCTGTGCCGTTTGCGTTTTGACGGGCGGTTTATCGTAGATATGGAAGTGACGGATGATGAAGATGCCATCTATCTGTACAGCCGCCTTGGTTCGCTTCCAGCTGATGCACAGGGCAGAGAGCTGATGGAAAAAATGCTCAAGGCGCAGTGTCTGGGGCGGGATAGCGGGAAGACCTGTTTTGGGCTGGATGAAGATGAGATCATGGCCTTTGTTCGCGTGGAACTTGCAGGAGCAGAGGAAAAGACGCTCTATACTGAACTGGAAGCTTTTCTAGATACTTTGGCTGTCTGGTCTGAAGAATTTCAAGATAGGTAAATAGACTTAAGGAGGGGATCATGTCGGATGCTAATACTGTTCAGGCAAACCGGGTTCAATATACCGATATTAATACTGATTTTGGTTATGACGCTTTAGGAGGTGTAGGACACCTTGGTGAGCACAGTGTGGAAGCACTACAGCCTGGCACACGACAGACAAATCGCATTCCAGGTCCACGCAACACAATAGGGCGCTGGTTTGCCCGTCTGTTTGATCGAATGACGCCGTCATCATGGCGCGCTCAGGGAAAATTTAAAAGAGGTCTTGAAGATTTCAGTGCCAGTATGGGAAGGCTTCTTGGACACCTGCATAATGCCGCAGGTCAGAATGAACTGCCCGAGGACAAAAGACGTGCAGAACAGGCCAAGGCATTGACAGAGCTTTCAGGATTGCGGCATCTGGCAGAACCTATGACCAGCCGTAATACGGACTATAGAGAGCTTGTGGAAACAAGGGTACGGCGCAATCTTACCATTTTGAAGGAAGAGAACCCACATTTGTGGCAGCAAGTTCTGCAGTTGGGAAAAAGTAGTCAACCGGGAAACAGAAGTCCATTGATAAATATCATAGCCAATCTTGATCCCAATACACAGAACGATATGATTGAAGATTTGATCCTTATTCACTCTGTTATTCAGGAGGCCTACATTGCAGATCTGAGGTCGAGTACGGGGGAACCTATAAGTCCTAATATGGAGGAGCCTGCAAGATCAGAGGCCGCACAAAGCGTTCAGGAACAGGAAGCACCTGAAGAGCGCACCTATCAGTCTCGTTTCAACGATACTGATCTGCGCGGATTGTTTTGGAGCAATTCCACCGCAAGGGCTCGTGCACAAAACGCTCTTTCTGAGCGTATGGCCGCGCTGACTAATTTTACAGAAGAAGCCAGGAGTCTTCTTGGCAGCACACTTGAGGAAGTAGGTGAACTCCTGCGCGGAGACGGACGTGTCGATCCTGATCACCTTGCCAGGGTAAGAAGAAATGTAGAAGAGAGAATGGGACGTGCCATCCACTGCGCTTCGGATGATGTCTGCACTCTGGCATTGAGATATCTTAACAGACAGGTAAGCGCAGGCGTCGATGGACAGGATTATTTTAGAAGTAACAGAGACAATGTGATACGTGAGCTTAACGAGATTGAAAGAGCCATTAGTTCAGGTGACAGTGTACGCTCTGAAAGATTCATGCCTTATCAAAATGCACAGGTTCCGGAGGATCCTTTTCAAAGGGGCATTCAGCAAGCACGACAGCAGATTCAGGAAATTTCCCTTATGTACGGTGAAATTTCGAGTGGTCTAAACGAGCTTGAGACACGTAACCGTCGAATCGATAACTGTTTGGTGCTTGTGGACTTTGCAAGAACAAGACCTACTTCATCAAATATCTCCTGGCAGCAATTGGCAGAGACCTGCGACAATATCATTGAGGCCTTACAAGATCCAGTACCGGAGAACCATGGATATGTGATCGACCTGCTGAACAATGTGCAACGTTGGGCACGGGCAGATTACGTCCCCGCTCCCCTGCGTGAGCGTTTAATGGCGGCTTTGCCAAGTATTGCAGGGGAGTTTGAACCCAGAGAAAGACCTACTATACTTCCACAAGACAGCGCTCCTGCCCAAGAGACCCTTGTCAGGGTGGAACATGCAAGGGCTGCACATCAGGCTATAGGAGACGCCGGCGCCCTGCTTCAACACACCAGGCTGCCACAGGCAGACAGTTTGATTGCCTGGGGACTTGAGATCAGCAGACAAGTCGTACAGA
>CAYNSI010000080.1:0-9089 GCA_964399665.1 uncultured Enterobacterales bacterium
CAATTTCACAAAAATTTACAGTCATCTTATTTTTTTATTCTGAATTACAACTGCGCTCCCCTTTCCGATATGGCAATATTTTATCTTCAATATATTACTTTTACTAAGCTAAAGTTTATGTTTTTTATATGTAAGTTTTATTTGTAATACTTGATCTGCCCCACATTAATTTAACTGCAGGTTAATTATAATTTTTCACATTGTTTAACATTTTTAAACATTATTAGGTTCAGGAAAACCTCACAGGATGCAGTCTGTAAACGTTGATTTCAGCCTCAGCCCTGTTATAGCCGGGGATTTTGATTTAAGGAAATTTTTCCTTAAGACACTGCAGGACTTTTAAATTGAGCATAGAAGAAATAATCTCATCATTTATAGAGACCGGAAAAACTCTTTATCAAAGGGGCTATGCCTCAGGTGCTGCCGGCAATATGTCAGCGCTTCTTCCTGACGGTACCGTGCTTGCTTCCCCTTCAGGGTCATGCCTTGGGCAGCTTCACAGGGATGAACTTTCAATAACAGATCGCAGTAATAATCTTCTTTGCGGCCTAAAGCCCACCAAGGAAATTATGTTTCATCTGGCAATTTATGAGAAAAATCCCGATATTAAAGCAGTGATCCATTTACACAGCTGCTACAGTACGGCCTACTCCTGTTTAAAAGATCTTAATCCTAAAAGTGCCATCAAACCTGTTACTCCCTATGTAGTGATGCGTATGGGAGATATTCCGCTGATTCCCTATTACAAACCAGGATCTATTCATCTTGCTGAAGAGATCGCCAAAGTAGCGGCAGGACATAAGGGATATTTGATGGCAAATCACGGCATGATAGCCTGCGGCAGCAGCCTTGATGATGCTGTCAACAACGCAGAGGAGTTGGAAAGCGCCTGTAAAATTTACTTTCTGCTCAAAGACAGTGAAGCTAAGATTAGGTATCTTAGTACCGATGAAATTGCAGAATTAAGATAAGGAGTCCCTATGCCTAAATTTGCAGCAAACTTAACCATGATGTTCAATGAAGTAGGCTTTCTTGAGCGCTTTGAAAGAGCAGCAGCCTGCGGCTTTAAAGCCGTGGAGTTTTTATGGCCTTATGACTATAAAAAAGAAGAGATTGCCCAAATTTTAAAGGAAAACCATCTTAAAGTCGCCTTGTTTAACACTGTCCCCGGAGATGTTGATAAGGGGGAGTGGGGCCGGGCCGCCGTTCCCGGATATGAGGCTGACTTCAAGGCCGATATTGAGCTTGCACTTGATTATGCCATTGCACTTGACTGCCCTACGGTACATGCCATGTCTGCAGTGGTGCATTATCCCTGGGAAAAGGAAATCTTCCGTGAGGTCTTCATCAAGAACATGAGAAAAGCTGCAGACCTTTTTGCCAAGTATAACAAGACATTAACCATGGAAGCATTGTGCCCTGATGTCAAGCCGCGTTACCTTTATCACAGCCATTATGAAACCCTGGCCTTAAGGGAGGCTATAGGAAAGGATAATGTCCTAATCCAGCTTGATACCTTCCACGCTCAGCTGGCAGGCGGCAGTCTGACCCGTTTGATCCGTGACTTTAAGGGCAAATACGGCCATGTCCAAATAGCCTCCGTACCCGACCGGCATGAGCCTGATGACGGCGAGGTCAACTACGCATACATCTTCAGGCTTTTTGATGAAGTAGGCTACAAAGGCTATATAGGCTGTGAATACAAACCAAGGGCAGCTACTGAAGATGGTCTTGGCTGGTTTGAGCCCTTTAAATCATCACAGTAACTTGATAACGAAGTGATGCTAAGCAGCATCGCAGGATTCACTCGCCTATCTTGAAAAAGATGGCATTGAACATAAGGAGATTAGAGGAACTTAAGCATGAAAATCGCACTAGTTTATACCGGGGTTACCCCACAGCTTACCCTTGCAGTTGAAACTGAGGTAAAAAAACAGCTGGGAGACTGCGAGATCATAAACTTTGCAGATCCCAGTATCATTCAGGATGCTGTCAAAGCAGGTTACGTTACCAGATACTGTGCTGCACGCCTGGTTTCCTTATATATGGATGCCATTAATCAGGATGCCGACGCCATTTTAAATATCTGCTCTTCGGTAGGTGATGTCGCCGACTCCTCCGTGCCTCTTGCAAAACTTACAGGATGCCCCATTGTCCGCATCGACACTGAGATGTGCCGTGAGGCGGTGAGGCTTGGCAAACGTATTGGAGTTATGGCAACTCTTCAGACTACCCTCAATCCCACCAAAAATACTGTCCTTAGGGAAGCGATGGCCATGGATAAAAGGGTTGAAATGGTAGATGTGCTGGTAGAAGGCGGCTTTGGCATGGATCCAGAGCAGTTTATGAAGCTCATGGAAGAAAATGCCAAAAAAATTGCCGACAAAGTTGATGTCATACTGTTCGCCCAAGGGTCTATGGCGTACGCTGAAGAGCATATCAAAAATGCCATCGGCAAAGAAGTTCTCTCAAGCCCGCGCTTTGGAGCCATAAGCTTAAAAAGGGCATTACATATGAAGGGCCTTATTTAAAGGAGTCACCATGAAAAGCATGAAACTAACCACCCTGGTGTGCTCAGTTGTGTTGATGTCGGTAGCATTGGTCTCAGGCTGTGATCGCAGCCGCAGTGTTACGGTCATTAAATTTTCGCACACCCAAAATCCTGGTTCAGTAAGTGATCTTGCCGCATTCGAGTTTAAAAAGTACGTCGAGGAAGCCTCAGGCGGCAAAATGCGAGTGGATATCTTCTCCAACTGTGGTCTTTCAGGAGGAGATCTGACCAAGGCAATTGAGCTTACCCAGACTGGAAACATTGATATCCACAGCTGTGCCCCTGCCAACATAGCCACCTACGATCCCAGGTTTTATGCCTTCTGGCTGCCTTTTCTCTTTCCAAATCAGGAAAGCCTCTTAAAATTCTGCAGCTCAGATAAAGTTCATGCAGAGGTAAACCGCTGGTGCAATGCCATTGAAATGGAAATGCTTGGCATCAACAATGCCGGCTCCCGCCAGATCTCCAACTCTGTCAAGGAGCTTGTAACCCCTGATGATTTACAGGGCATGAATATCCGCGTACCGGGAGCCAATGTCTTTATTACCCTGTATCGTGATTACTTTGGAGCCAACCCGACTGCCATGGACTTTTCTGAGGTTTATACCTCATTGCAGCAGGGTGCCATAGACGGTCAGGAAAACCCCATTGCCGTATTTGCATCTTCAAAATTTGAAGAAGTACAAAAATACGTAACTTTATGGGACGGAGTCCGGGATACGACCATATGGATCATGAGTTCCAAGACATTGGATAGACTTACTGATGAGCAGGAACGCATTGTAAGAGAGAGTGCTGCCAAGGCTCTGCAGTGGGGTAATGACTATCTTGCAAAATCAGAAGGAGACATTATCGAAAACTTGAAGCAAAAAGGCGTTATTTTTGCCGAGCTTACAGATGAACAAAAGGAAGCCTTCCGTGACAGGGCTGCCGGAATCTATGACGATTATCGTCAAAGTATTGGTGAAGACGTAATCGATCTCTTTACCAAAGGCTACTTGGAGGATTAATCATGTCTCATTTTTGGAAAAATTTTGAAGAGTATCTGTGTGCCATCGCCCTTATTATCATGGCTTCGATTACCTTCATGAATGTGTTCTCCCGCAAGGTCTCCTGGATTAACATGTCCTTTACCCAGGAGCTGGTGACCACCATGTTCGTATGGGTATGCTGCCTTGCAGCCGCCATGGCCTTCAAGACCAACTCCCACATGGGATTTGCCTATCTCATGGACAAGCTCACAGGCGCCAAAAAAACGCTTCATACCTATTTTCGCGCAGGGTTGATTACCGTCAATTACATCATCTGGCTGGTATGGGGCATAGACATGGTCCTAAGACAGTTCCGCTATCACATGCTAACGGGTGTTCTTGAAATGCCGATTTGGCTCATAGGTATTGCCATCCCTCTTTCTGCCGTGCTCTCAATTATCAGACTATGGCAGTACACCATGGCAGCTAAAAAACCCAAGACTGAGATCCAGAGTATATAAGGAGTGAGGGATCATGACAGAAATTATTTTATTCGGCTCTCTGGCCCTGATGATACTCATCAATATCCCCATTGCTATTTCCCTGGGGCTTGCCAGTATTTTTACCCTGCTTTACGTAGGTGACCCCCTTGGTGTCGTACCTGCAATGATGCAGGCTACGGTACAAAAGTTCACCCTGCTTACCATCCCTCTGTTTATCCTCGCAGGTGCCCTGATGGACTGCGGCGGTATCTCAAGGCGTCTTATTAACCTTGCAAACTGCTTTTTTGGCGGCATCAAAGGCGGCATGGGTTTTGTGGCGGTAATTGCAGCCATGTTCTTTGCGGCAATTTCAGGTTCAGGCACCGCTACCGTGGCAGCCATAGGCTCCATTATGATCCCTGCTATGATTAAGGAAGGTTATGACTCAGGGTTCTCCTCAGGACTATCTGCAATTTCAGGATCTCTTGGTACGGTGATTCCTCCTTCCATTACCTTCATTATTTACGGAATGATAACAGGAGAATCAATTGGAGATCTGTTCTTTGCAGGTATCGTCCCCGGCTGTATTTTCGGTGGTGTTCTTTGCATCTATACCTACTTTGTCTCCAAAAAACACGGCTGGGGCGGCAACGGCAAAGTAGCATCGGGAAAGGAGATCTGGAAAGCCTTCGTTGATGCCTTGTGGGGTCTTTTCTCACCAATCATTGTGTTAGGAGGTATTTATTCAGGTATCTTAACTCCCACGGAGTCTGCTGCAACTGCAGTGGTCTACTCTTTCTTAGTTGGGGTCTTTGTTTACAAAGAAATTAAGTTCAAAAACTTCTTACAGTCCCTGTTTGCAACGGGAAAAACCACCGGTATCATTCTGCTTATCATCATGAATGCAGGAATTTTCTCCTGGGTGCTTACTGAGCAGGGAATCGCAGCACGCTTAACTGAGTTTGCCCTGTCCTTGACTCAGGATAAACTGGTGATGCTTATTGTCATCAATATTGTCTTCCTGTGCGCAGGATGCGTTATGGACAACACATCGGCCCTGTTTATTCTGGTACCGATTATCATGCCCATAGCCAAGGCTTTAGACATCAATATGATCCATTTGGGTGTGGTCTTGGTACTGAATCTGTCTATAGGCCAGGTAACCCCGCCTGTGGGACCAAATCTCTATGTGGCAGCAGATATTGCCAAAGTAAAATTCGAGCTTATCATACGCGGAATTACCCCGCTGCTCTTAGTCTCGTTAGTCGCACTGCTCATAGTGACCTTCGTACCATGGTTCTCACTGTGCTTAATCTAAATCTAGTCTAGGCTTTTCAGGGCGGCATGCCGCCCTGACCATATCTGTTTTACCCCCGTCTTTTTTTGGAGCGTGAAAATGAAGGATAAAATTCTGGTCAATGTAGCTCCTGTGGCAGCAAACTGTCAAAGTGTAGTCCCAAGGGATATTGCTGATGATGTCCTCAAATGTTATGAGGAAGGGGCAGCCATGGTGCACCTGCACGTGCGTGACAGTTCAGGAAAGCTCACCGCCGATACTTCCCTGCTTGAAGAAACCTTAAAACTAATAAGAAAAGACAGTGACATCATCATCGAGGTATCAACAGGCGGAGTGTCGGATCTTACCATCGAGGAAAGATGTGCCCCCATATACCTTGATCTTGTTGAAGCCTGCTCTTTGAATGTTGGTTCAACCAATCTTGGTGAAAGTGTCTATGTCAACCGCCCTTGCGATGTCCGCTACTGTCTCGGGCAACTTTTAAACAACCGCAAGATCCCCGAAGTTGAGACCTTTGAGATCGGACACTCTTATCAAACCGGGATTTTAATGGAAGAATACCCCATGGTAAGGCCGGTATTGTTTTCCATAGTTCTAGGCCACGAAGGTGAGGCGCCTGCAACCCCTAAAGCACTTGCTGCCATGATTTCCATGCTGCCTGATGACTGTATCTGGGGAATAACTCATGCGCATCATAAAAACCACGACATTATTGCAGCAGCCTTAGGAATGGGAGCCAAAACCGTGCGGGTGGGCTTTGAAGACAGTAATTTCCTGGATGAAAGTGCTCTTGCAACATCAAATGCCCCCCTGGTAAAAAAAGTAGTCGAGCTTATTCACGCCATGGACAAGGAGGTTATGACACCTGCTGAGGCAAGAAAGCTTTTGAACATTGGCTATTAAGCTTTATCCGACAAGGGAGCTTGGCTTACAACAGCTCCCCTGACTTATCCTCAGTCTTACCACCGCTGCTCCATGGTTAAGCAAACTACAGTCCTGCAGGACTTAATCCTTAATCCTGCTTAATCCCTGTCCTTAATCCCAATTACCTCGTAGCCTGCCTTGACAACAGCATCAGTTAATACCTCATTGGGAACATTAGAGGCAAGCTCCAAAACTGCCTGGTGATCTTCCAATGACACTGATACTTTCAAAACCCCGTTAAGTCCTGACAGGGCCTTTGTGACATGTTTAACGCAGTGCTCACACATCATGCCCTTAATATCAATTTCCCTTATCACGGTTGTCTCTCCTTGAATATTCTTAGGTATTGTTCGCCAGGAACTGTTTGGCACAGATGATCCTGCTTGGACTTGATGCTGCTCTTTTAAGACAGCAGGACTACGATAATTCCCATCCCCTGCCTCCGCTAAGGTGCCAGCCTCTGATAAAGTTTGGCAGTTCTCTGAACCTTTGACTTTTAGGACCTTGGGTTTAAAAAATCTTAATCTTAAGGCATTGCTTACCACAAAAACCGAACTTAAGCTCATGGCAAGGGCTGCGAGCATAGGATCCAATAACAGGCCTGTAGTATGGTAAAAAAGACCTGCTGCAATTGTGATCCCTATGACATTATAGATAAAGGCCCAAAAAAGGTTCTGCCTGATATTGTTAAGCACCGCCCTGCCAAGCTCAATTACAGCAGCAATATCAAAAAGGCTGTCTTTAACAAGGACAATATCGGCACAGTCCATGGCAATATCAGTGCCAGCCCCAAGGGCAATACCAAGATCAGCCTGAGCCAGGGCCGGAGCATCATTTATGCCGTCACCTGCCATGGCAGCCTTACGTCCGGTTTTTTGAATTTTGGCAACCTCAAAGGCCTTATCCTGAGGCAGCACCTCGGCCTTAAAATTCTCAAGCTTAAGCTCTGCAGCCAAGGATGAGGCTGCCTTGTAGTTGTCTCCTGTAAGCATAATGACATCAAGGCCGTAACTTTTAAGCTTGGCAATGGCAGCCTTACTGTCGGCCTTTACCCTGTCAGCTACTGCCATGATGCCTAAAAGTTTGTTATCAAAGGCAAAATAAAGCACCGTCATGCCTTTTTCCAATAAAGAGCGGGCCTTATCAGATAATATTGCAGTATCAATGCCGTATTGATCCATCAAAAGCGCATTGCCTGCTGCAGCTTGGTGTTCTCCAATAAAGCCTGATACCCCAAGACCTTCATGGAGGGTAAAACCTTTAACTTCCAAAGCTTGAGCCTTATACTCCAAAGCCTTTGCCGTCACCGCTCCTGCAATGGGATGGGATGAGAGTTTCTCAAGGGATAAGGCAGTTGTAAACAAAAGTTCCTCATTAACCCCGGGGGATTTGAACACCTTTATAACCTGCGGCCTGCCTTCTGTTATGGTGCCTGTTTTATCGAGGACTAAAGTTTTGATGTAAGCTGCCTTTTCAAGGGCTGCTGCAGTCTTTATCAAAAGCCCATATTCAGCTCCTTTTGCCGTACCCACCATAATGGACGTAGGAGCTGCCAAACCCAGGGCACAGGGGCAGGATACTACCAGTACCGATACTGCATTGGTAAGGGCAAATTCCAAAGTACTGCCTGATGCAAGCCAGGATACAAAGGTAATTGCAGCAATTACCATGACTGCAGGAACAAAAATCCCTGATACCTTGTCGGCAAGTCTTTGAACAGGTGCTTTAGAACTTGCAGCCTCATCTACCA
This sequence comes from uncultured Enterobacterales bacterium, assembly GCA_964399665.1. GTDB lineage: Bacteria > Pseudomonadota > Gammaproteobacteria > Enterobacterales > Succinivibrionaceae > Avisuccinivibrio_A. Next base: position 7,976 of record CAYNSI010000080.1, read on the forward strand.
TGGCAATGATCCCGGCTAGTACCGTTTCATCCCCTACCTTTTCTGCTTCAAGCTCCAAATATCCTGAAACCAAAATAGCAGCCCCAGCTGCCTTGTCCCCCTTTTTTTTATCAACAGGTAAACTCTCACCGCTTAAAAGTGATTCATCAACAGCCCCTGCACCTGCAATTACCACAGCATCCACAGGAATTGCCTCTCCTGCTCTTACTATCAGATGATCCCCTTTTTTAACCTCGGATGCTAACACCTCCACTTCCCTGCCATCTTTTATGACCACGGCAGTTTTTGGGGTCAAATCCATCAGACGATTTAATGCCTCCTTAGTTCTGCCTTTGGCTCTTTGCTCCAGGGCTTTTCCTAAGGTGATCAGAGTAAGGATTACTGCTGCCCCTTCAAAATACAGAGAATGTGCAAACTGCCCTGTTGCTGCAAAATCTCCTGCCCCCTGGGCATAAACCATTCTATAAAGCGCATAGACACTGAAAATCATCGAAGATCCAGCACCTAAGGCAACTAAAGAATCCATATTAGGATGGTAATTTAAAAAAGCCCTGATGCCGCTTTTAAAGTATTGAAAATTAATGATTACGACGATTGATGACAAGATAAAAAGAGTTAAGGCAAGGGGCACGGCATTATTAATGCCTGTAAAAAACTCAGGGATCTTAAACCCTGCCATAGGCCCCATGGCAAGATAAAAAAGCGGCAGGGTAAAAATTAAGGATAAGACAAAACGTTTTTTTAACTTAAGATAGGAATCATTGTCACTGCCGCCTCTGCTGTCATAAGATAAGGCCGGGGATTTAAGACCGGGCCCTAAGCGGCCTCCGCTGCAAAGAGCGGCTTCATAACCTGCCTTTTTAACCGCTTTGATAATATCGTCTGACTTTACCAGAGCCTTGTCATACTCCACCTCCATAGTGTTTTTAAGGAGGCTGACATTACAGCTTATGATTCCTTCAAGTCTTTCTACTGCCCTTTGTATGGCCGCCTGACAGGCGGCACAGGACATTCCTGTTATGGCAAATTTATCCTTAACTTTCATCGATAATCCACAATATCGTAAGGAACCTAGTTATGGCCGCTATGACCAGGGTGATTGCATGATTTAACT
>CAYNSI010000081.1:0-8935 GCA_964399665.1 uncultured Enterobacterales bacterium
CCGCGGACCTCTTGCATGCCATGCAAGCGCTCTCCCAACTGAGCTATAACCCCAAGCTCAAGAATGTGTTGCCATTATATTTATTCTTTTTTATCTGTCAACGTTTTTTTAAAGTTCTTTTCAGATCCCCGTATCCGGGCCCAGATCATGGTGGGGTTCTTGATAAGTACGCGCATTAGGACGGGTGCCTAAGTTGTTAGAGTCCAGAGTTAGTGCTCAGCTAGACTGTCACACTTTTGATTGGTGACCATGTCACTTAGGATCTTTTAACTACAGCCTTTGCTGTTAAGGTCTGTGATTTGGTTTCTTTTGGTAGCGGTAGGTCTCGCACTTTTCTACAAAATCGAGGCTTGCGAGGAGATCTTCTTCAGAGTGCAAGGTGCCGTCACCTAATTTTTGTGACAGCTCGTCAAAAACGGCATCATTGGTACATACCTCCTGGGATGGTGAGGGGATGCGATATGGAACGGCACAGACATCGAAGGCAGCCAGCAAAGCGGCCAAAGCAGGGATTAGATAAGCCATGGCATACCTCCTAAAAGACTTGAGAATCAGACTGCAGTGTAGGAGAATATAGCACTTAAAAGTTAGGTTATGCGTAGTAATTTGAAGTTTTTCACACCCTAAGGTCCAAATCAAAGATACCGCTATGTCATCTTTAAATCAGGAAGTCTCCAAAAGGAGAACTTTTGCCATTATTTCCCACCCTGATGCCGGTAAAACTACCATTACGGAAAAACTGCTGCTTTTTGGCCGGGTGATCCAGAAGGCAGGTGAGGTAAAAGGCCGCGGCAGTACGGGGGCCTTTGCTCATTCTGATTGGATGGCCATGGAAAAAGAGCGCGGCATTTCGGTTACCACCTCGGTAATGCAATTTCCCTACAAGGACTGCATTATCAATCTTTTGGATACCCCAGGTCACGAAGATTTCTCGGAAGATACCTACAGGGTGCTTACCGCCGTGGATTCCTGCCTGATGGTAATTGACTCTGCCAAAGGCGTTGAGGACAGAACCCGCAAGCTTATGGAGGTAACGCGCCTTAGGGATACTCCCATTCTGACCTTTATGAACAAGCTAGACAGGGAGACAAGAGATCCTTTGGAGCTTTTGGATGAGGTGGAAGCCGAGCTGGACATCCTTTGTGCACCTGTTACCTGGCCGATAGGATCGGGAAAATTATTTAAGGGTATTTATCATTTGGAGACTGATGAGACTTACCTGTACCACTCGGGGGAGGGTCATCATATTCAGGAAAAGCGCGTCATCAAAGGTCTTGACAATCCCATGCTTGATGAAGCTGCAGGTGAGGATTTGGCATCAAAGCTTCGTGAAGATCTGGAGCTTATCAAAGGAGGCTCCAATCCCTTTGACAAGGATGCTTTCCTCAAAGGCAGGCTTACCCCGGTTTTCTTTGGTACCGCCCTTGGTAATTTTGGCGTGGATTTGATGCTTGATCATCTGGCATCTTTTGCCCCTGCGCCTTTGGGGCGCAGTACCGATTCGCGTATGGTAGACCCTTCCGAGGACAAGCTTTCAGGCTTTATTTTTAAAATTCAGGCTAATATGGATCCCAGGCACCGGGATCGCATTGCCTTTATGCGCCTGGTTTCAGGCAGCTATCATAAAGGCATGAAGCTTAAGCATGTCAGATTAAACCGGGAAATGCAGGTGTCAGATGCCCTGACCTTTATGGCAGGTGAGCGTGAGATAGCATCAGAGGCGGTAGCAGGGGATATTATCGGTATTCACAATCACGGGACCATCCGCATCGGCGATACCTTCACAGAGGGGGAAGATCTGCGCTTTGGCGGTATCCCGGATTTTGCCCCTGAATTGTTCCGGCGTATCCGCTTAAAAGATCCCTTAAAACAAAAGCAGCTTCTAAAGGGCTTAGTACAGTTGTCAGAAGAAGGCGCGGTACAGGTGTTCAGACCGATAACGGGCAATGATCTTATTGTAGGAGCCGTCGGAGTGCTGCAATTTGATGTGGTGGTATCAAGGCTTAAGCATGAATACAATGTTGATGCCGTATACGAAAATATTCCGGTTACCACGGCAAGGTGGGTAACAGGAGATGCTGATGCCATTGCCGGGTTAAAAGACAAAGTATCGCAGAATCTTGCCTTAGACGGCGCTGATAACTTAACATATCTTGCAACATCAAGTGTCAATCTCTCCCTTACTATGGAGCGACATCCTAAAGTGCAATTCCATGCCACCAGGGAGCATTGATAATAGCAACTCTAAACTGTGCCGCTTGTGTCTCGGAGAATGCCCTATGATTGATGCCCACCTGCATTTGGGACTTTTAAAAGATCCCAAGGCACTAGTTGAAAGGGCACGATCTTTGGGATTGACAGGCTTTGTTACCGTAAATACTAATCTTGCAGATGCTAGTAAGAATGTAACCTTGGCAGAAAATTTGGGGGGGTGGTGCTCACTTGGTCTGCATCCTAAGTTTGCACACGGTAGTGTCAGTGAAGCTTTGGATAAATTGCAGGATTTGGCCTCCTCAAAGGTGGTAAGGGCAATAGGTGAGTGCGGCTTTGACAGGGGCAGTGTTCTTGATAAAAAGACCCAAAGGGATCTTTTTGAAGGACAGCTTAAAATTGCCCAAAAACTTAATAAGCCTGTGGTGCTGCATCTTACCTGTAATTATTTTGAGGCCGTGACACTTTTAAAAGAATTTAAAGTTACTGCCATGGTACATTTTGTAAGCGGCAGCTCTGAAGTTATTCAAAGCTATATTAAAGAGGGCTTTTATTTAAGTTTCTGCGCCACAGGCAGGATAACCCAGGCTCTGGAGCATGCCTTTGCCGTATGTCCTGTGGACAAGATCCTAATTGAAAGTGATTTTGACAATGTCAAAGAAGATCAATCACTCTATGATCTTAAAAAACATTACCTGCTTTTGGAGAAGATAGCAAAAGTGCGCAGCATCAGCGTCCAAAGTCTTGAAAACAGGATTGAGGAAAACTTTGATACTTTGTTTGGGGCATCATAATGGCTTTTTTATATGTAGTTGCAGAACAAAAAGATCCGGTTTCAAGGGCCGTTCTTGATAGTACCCTCAATCTTTTGGACGCTTTTTTCCGTGACAGGGGCCTTGTTGCAGCACCTTATAAATCCTTTGAAAGGATTGTCTCTGATCTTCGCTACGGCCATCTTTTTTCCTTTTCAAAGGCGTCATTGAGTACCGATACTGCAGAGGCCCGTGCCCTTCTTAATGATTTTTTACAAAAAGAAGATCTGTTATTTGATGTGCTGCTTTTGGAGAAGATCCCTTCTTTAAAAGAGCCCGGGCTGCTGTTTATGGATATGGACAAAACTGCGGTGGTAATCGAGGGGATCGATGAAATTGCCAGGGTTTTGGGAGTTTATGACAAGGTGTCACAAATTACCTCCAATGCCATGGCAGGGCACCTTGATTTTGCCTCATCGCTAAGACAGCGGGTCTCTCTTTTAAAGTCTGATGTCAGTGCCTCCCAAACTTTGGATAAGGTAAAACAGATTATGGGCAGAACCCCGGGGCTTGATACCCTTTTTGCCGTGGTAAAGGAGAGCAGCTGGTTTACCGGGATTGCCTCAGGGGGATTTACCGCACTCATTTGTGAAATAGACCAAGAATACGGTCTTGATGTAATAAAGGCTAATACCCTGGAAATAGTAGACGATAAATTCACGGGCAGGGTAGTAGGTCAAATAGTTGATGCAGAAGCTAAAAAAGAGGCTTTACTGCAGGCTTTAAAGTCTTTTGGAATAAGCCGGGATCAAAGCATTGCAATAGGCGACGGGGCCAATGATATTAAGATGATCAAGGAGGCAGGGATTGGGATTGCCTACCATGCCAAACCTGCGGTAAAAAGTGCTGCGGATTTTTTCTTAAATCATGCCAACTTAAGCAGTATAGGGCTTCTTTTGGAGCTTTATGCCCAATACGGTGATAAACCCCTATAGGACAGAGTAGATCCTGCTTACAGATCACATCATCAGGAAGGGATTATGGCCAAGGTCAAAAGCGTGTATGTCTGCTCAAACTGCGGGGCGCAATTTCCGCGCTGGCAGGGACAGTGTCGTGAATGCGGCGAGTGGAATACCATTCATGAAGAACGGCAGGAACAAGTTCCCAATGCAGGGTCACAGGCGGCTTTGCGGGCCTTAAAAGGTTTTGCGGGCACTGCAGGATCCGGGGTGTGTTCCTTAGCTGAAGTTACCGTCAAAAACACCTCGAGAATTTTGACAACCTTTACGGAATTGGATCGCGTTCTAGGAGGCGGGATTGTCCCCGGGTCGGTAGTGCTGATAGGAGGCAACCCGGGAGCCGGCAAGTCTACCTTATTGCTGCAGACTGTCTGCAGGATCTCAGAGTATGTTAAGGTGTTGTATGTTACCGGTGAAGAATCCTTAGAGCAGGTGGCTCTAAGAGCCGGGCGGCTGCATCTTCCCTATGATAAGGTAAGGGTGGCTGCGGAAACTTCTATTGACACTATCTGCAGCCTGACAGCTTCAGAAAAGCCTCAGGTGATAGTAGTAGATTCCATTCAGGTCATGCATGTTTCGGGGGTGGACTCGGCCCCAGGATCGGTCTCCCAGGTAAGGGAAAGTGCTGCGGCCTTAACGCAGTTTGCCAAAAGGACCAACATTGCCGTCCTGATGGTAGGGCATGTAACCAAGGACGGTTCTTTGGCAGGCCCTAAAATCCTGGAACACTGTGTTGACTGCTCAATTATTTTGGAGTCGGGCACGGATCTTCGTTTTAGGACTTTGCGCTGTCATAAAAATCGTTTCGGCGCGGTAAATGAGATCGGAGTTTTTGCGATGACCGATACCGGGCTTCGTGAAGTAAAAAACCCTTCTGCCATCTTTTTGAACCGACAGGAGCAGTTAGCCCCCGGATCACTTGCTATGGTGATGTGGGAGGGCACCAGACCCCTTTTGGTTGAACTTCAGGCCCTGGTTGATTACTCCCAGTACGGCAATCCGAGGAGACTGTCATTGGGAACAGATCCCGGGAGGCTTGCAATGCTGTTGTCAGTACTGCACCGTCACGCCGGATGCCAGCTTGCCGATCAGGATGTGTTTACCAATGTTGTAGGTGGAATCAAGATTGAGGAAACCGCATCCGATGTGCCATTAGCACTTGCTTTGCTGTCATCTTTTAAGAGCCTTGCCATAGGAAGACAGACTATAGCTTTTGGAGAAATTGGCCTTACTGGGGAGATCCGTCCGGTGCCCTTTGGGCAGGAGCGTATTGCTGAGGCTTTTAAACAGGGTTTTAAGAGATTTATTGTGCCTTTTGACAATGCCCCTGTCAAAAAACAAAGCGGAATGGAAATTCACGCCATCAAAAGGGTCGATGAGTTAATAGATCTGGTGGGAATTTAATCTTAAGACTAAATCTTAACTGCCTTCTTGGGTTCTCATCCTGTTTATCAGGCGCAGTCCTATTATCAGGCGGTCCTCATTTTTAAAGCGCTGCTCAAGACAGCGTCCTAATGCTGCCAAATCATCTTTCAGGGAGGAGACATCATCCCGGCTGTCTTCCGTGTAATGGTCGCAAAAACGCATCAGAAAATCGGTGGTCTTTTCAATACGGGGGAGGACCCTGTGGGCTATTGAAACGGAACGTCCGGTGGCTTTTTCGATTAAGGTAATAATTTTAGGGTAAAGATCAAAATGGCCGTGGGATACATAGTCTATGACATCTTCACAAAAGGTGGTCAGCTCCGTTAACTCACTGGGGGCAAGTTCCATGCTGCTGCCTGATGAGGGAGTATGGACAAGCTTCATATAGGCGACCATCAGCTTTTGGCGCGACGAGATCATATCATTTATCCACTGATATTCCTCTTCAACCTCTTGCAGTGAGGTATTAAAGCCTCTAAGCCTTTCCATATAGTTATCCTTTTTGTAAATGCGCCGAAGGAACGACAACGCTCCTACAGCCTCTATCAGATATCACACCCTAAGGTTAGTACAAAAATGCTTTCTACATTGTTAGCTTCGTCATACTTTTACATGGCAGATGACAAAAATTGCCCGTGACCTAAGCTCAACAAGATGTTAAAGCAGTGCTTGTGGCAGGAGCACGGACCTTTAAGGAACTCTGTAGTAAAAAAGCCCCAAGGTGCTTTTTGCAGCTCTTTTTTAAATTTTTAAAAAGTCCTATCCTGCCTTGGCATCAGGATCCTGTCATTGCTATTAAGCTGTCTTCGTGAAGTTCTTTTTTGTAGACGGCAACATTGCTGTCAAATCTTTTTCTCTGCTTGGAAGCTACCGCAACCTCACCATTTTTGGGAAGGTTAACGCGCATGGCATTGACAGGCCTGTTGTTTAATCTCAGCTCATAATGAAGATGCGGCCCGGTGGACAGTCCGGTATTGCCTGAACGGGCAATGGTACTGCCTATTTTGACTTTCTGGCCGACATTTACATTAATCTTTGACAAGTGCATATAGACCGTAGAGTAGCCTCCTGCATGGCGGAGCACTACGTAATAGCCTGAAGATCTCGAATAGGAAGCCTTGTCTACTATGCCGTCTGCAGGAGCTACAACCGGGGTTCCCACGGGAACAGCAAAGTCAGTGCCCTTATGGGGTCTTATTACTCCTGTTACAGGGTGGCGGCGCTGCGGATTAAAATGCGATGAGATCCGAACTTTCCCGTCTAAGGGAAAACGCCTGAAGGCGGCCGTCAGGACATTGTAGCCGTTTTCATCATAGTACTCGTCATCGGCTGCATTACGGTATGTTGTGATGGTGCCGTGCTTTTTAAGCTTAAATTCAACTGCATTGATCTTGCCTTTGCCCTTTTCGTCAGAGAACAGTACCCTCATGGTATCTCCGGGCTGGATATGGCGGGAAAACTGGATCCTGCCGCTGAAAAGCTTGGTGATTTTAGCAATTTCAGAGTAGGTAAGACCGCTTGAGTATGCTGCCTTTGAGAATGACTCCCCCTTGTTGACGGTTACCACAACCAATCTGCCGCGTTTGGTGTACTGCGGGGCATCATCACCTGCAGCAACGGCAGTTGCGGCAAGCTCTTTTTCATTACCTTCTACAACATCCCCTCCCAAAACCAGGTGGGCATTGAGGCTTTCGCGTACAACTGAAAACTTATCAGTCGGGTTTTGACGGAAAAAGCGGATCTGCTCTGTAGCCGAGATTTGTTTTACGAAGGCAAAAAGGTTGTTTTTGTCATCCATTAAGAATGACAGACTGTTGCCTGGGCGCAGACTTGCAAGGGAATTGCCGGCATCCTGGTGTTTGGTAACAGCTTCCATCACCTCCCAGGGAATATTAAAATCCGAGAAAACCGAGGAAATAGTATCGCCGCGTTGAATGCTTTCAACATACCATTTTGCAGGGGCCCTTGTCCCTGTCAGGGCATCAAGTTCTGCCCTAAGACCGCTGTCAGAATCGGCAAGCATGGCATCGGGCATGCCGTCATCAAAGTTATCAAGCATGGTCTCTGTATTGGAAACAGCCTCTGCTTGGGTAATTTTTGCAAGAGTATCAGTGAGCTTAGCGGTAGGATTGATAATGCCATCCAAGATGCCCTGGTCATCTTCATCTTTTAAGGCAGTGTCATTTGCACCTGCAGGGGCACTTGGGGCAGCTGCAGTCAGGAAGGCTGAACTGCTTTGGTTCGGGGTTAGTACCGTTTTGCTCTCATCCTGATTGTCTACATACAAGCCCCTGTCATCAAGGGTAAGCTCTCCATGCAGGACCTGGGCATAGGCGGTGCCGCCAAGATAGGGGGCATCATGGGCCGCGTTGCGTGATTCATCAGGGAGTATGAAAAAGAGGCATCCTGCAATAACTGCAGTTGCACTCACTGCCAGAAGATGCTCTTTGGGAATTGCGCGGGCTTTGGGATCCGCAAAAAGAGCGTCTTCAGATACGAAATCTTCAAATTTCATGGGACTACTGTCCAGGTTCACAACTTGAGGACAGAAATTCCTTACGCACGACAAGGCAGAATTCTCCTGTTGATGCTCCACCTTGACAGAGTTAAACAATACCCAGCAGCCTGTTGCGGCTCTGGAATTCCCTATCCTAAATTAAACTAAACACCGTATTGATATAATATTTTTGCTGTGCATATAGAGTACGCTAATTTTTTTATGTAAATCAAGACATATTGCAAAAAAAATTAAAAAAGGCTCAAAATCGTGATTTTTGGTGAGAAATTCTATCCTTCCCTTGGCAGATTATCGCCCTGGAGACAGTCGTTATTTGCGTTGACGCTGGCTCAAAGACAGCTTGCAAATTTGGCATTTTTTGCAGACATGAAGAATTTGCAAAATTTGACCGGGGTCTATCAGGATGCCCTGAAAATTCTGTGGATCTTTCATCAGGACAAATTCAATCATATTGATCTTGAAGCAGAACTTACCAAACTTGCAGCCTTGGTTTTTGACCCAGAGGATTTTAAAGGCTCAGACGGCGGCATTGAGTCGGGGGCCAAAATAGCATTTAATGCCTTAAATTCAGCAAGAGCTGCCTTTGATGCCGTCATTATGAAAGAAGGCAGGGAAGCTGAAATTGCCTCAAAATCATCGCTGTCAAGCGTGATAATTGCCTGCCAGATGCTTGAGGATGAGTTTTTGGATGATGACACTTTAAGGGATTATCCCCTGGTAGACAGCGAGGTCAACTGCCAGGTAAGAGTGTATGAGTATCTTTTGGGGGCAAAAAGAGAACAGGATCCGGCAAAGTTTCTGCTTAAGATTGCCTTGAAAGATGATGTCAGCAATGTCGGGATAAGCCTTGGTGATACCTCATTTACCCTGGATCCTCAAAGTTTAATTTTAAAAGCAGATGGCGGCGGCAGTCTTAGCAGGGCTCAAAGTTGTGATGGCAAAAAACCTCAAGTTAACAAAGGGTTAAAGGGCAGGGAGCGGCGCAGAAAACTTGATGCCAAAAGAACAGG
>CAYNSI010000082.1:0-8779 GCA_964399665.1 uncultured Enterobacterales bacterium
CAACAGTCGGCGGCACACCTCTTGCAGTCATTAAGCAATATATCGAGAACCAGAAAAAGGTGTAGACATGGAACAGCGTTCAACGTTCAAGTTTGCCAATCTTTGATTAAAGCGGGACAGAATCTTGGGGGGTAATTGGTGCTGCCTGAGAGACTCGAACTCTCGACCTACTGATTACGAATCAGTTGCGCTACCACCTGTGCCAAGGCAGCTTATGTCAGGGCGCATTTTAACTTACAGCAGATATCAATGTCCATTAGGATTTTTACCTTTGCAAATATCAATAAAAGTTGCGATGATCTCTTTTAACTCCTAAGTTAAGGATGCTCAGCATACAAAGAGGGCAGAGGTCATATGCTGCAGAAGTTAAAAATTTCCTTAATAAGTTTATTGTTGTTGACTGCAGGCGCTGCTGCCGCACAGCAGGGGCTGGATCCTAATCGGGTAAAGATTGGTTTTGCAGCTCCTTCTACCGACAATCCCTGGTTTACGGGGGTTAGGCTTGGCATGGAGCGTTTTTGCAGCGAAAAAGGGATCTCATACAGCTTTGCCGATGGCATGGGCAGTGCCCAGACCCAGGCTGTGGTTGTCGAGAAAATGCTGTCAGAAGGTTTGGATGCAATTTTGGTAACTCCCCTTGATCCTGAGCTTATTGCGCCTATTTTTCAAAAGGCCAAACAAAGGGGCGTTGTAACAGGATCACTGGCCCAATTGGTCCCAGGTTCTGATTTGCTGTATGGGATGATCGAATATGACTACGGCTTTGTTATCGGAGAGCAGGCTGCCAACTGGGCCAAAAAAACTTTAGACTGTGAGGGTACTGCTGTAATTATCACCCACGATAATGTTGAAGCCGTAAAGGAGCGCGGAATAGGCATTGAGCAGGCTTTACATCAAATCTGTCCTTTTATGACCATCGCTGCCAGAGAAAGCGGCTCTACAATGCTTGCAGGACATGATATTGTCTTAAGGGCTTTAAGAACTTACCCAAAGCTTAATTTGGTGATAGCAGCCAATGATGCCGGAGGCATAGGAGGCTATGAGGCCATGGCTGCAGCAGGGCTTACAGGATCTGATAAGGCGGTATTCTCAGGGGATGCCTCCCGTGAGGCTATCGCTCTTATGCGTGATGAGAATTCCATTTACAGGGGCACGGTGGAACTTTATCCCTACCAGTGCGGCTATCAGGCTGCCCGCTATTTATACGAAATGGTGATCCTGGGGATCCCTTCTGAGCCGCGTTATGAAAGATTGTCTTATCATCCGGTATCAAAAGAGGATGTCGTATCAGGAAAATACTATCTGTCCTATTAGCAGATCTTTACCTTGTAAGGTAAAAACTGTCATGTGACACAGGTTTTAAGGCATCTTTTCAACCTCTTTTGAACGCAGATGCTGCAGCAGGGCAGGGGCTGCTTTGGTATTTGATGACGGCACAAAAAAACCGGCTTAAGCCGGCTTCTTGAAAAACTTTCTTTTAAGATTTTTTATTTATTGGCCGGCACGGGCTGCGGCATCTTCAATGGAGAGCGTATTGGCAGCTTCCTGCAGACCTTCAAAAGTAAGATTTGATAAGGCGACAATTTCCTCGGTATTGTAAGGCAGGGCCTGCTCGAAGTATTTGTCGTAATCACCATAGTCATCAGGAGATGAAACATAGAGGTAGGGGAAGAGCAAATCATTAAACTGCCCTGAGTAGTCGCCTTCTGATTTGATAGCATTGTAGACCATCAAGAAGGCATAGAGAGGATCACAGTAATGTCCGCCTGACTGTCCTGCCATAGATCCGTTTGCCAGTCTTTCGCCCAAATCAGGGAGGAAGTCTGTGGAGACAATGGCAATGTCTTTGACCTTGCCGGCACGCTCTACGGCTGCAACGGCACCTAAGAGAGGATCACCGCCGCCTCCTGCAGGGATCAAAGCATCCAATGTGGGATCTGCTGCCATTAAGGCTTCAGCTGCCCTGGAACCGCCTTCAGAGGAGGTGCCGGCATACTGCGGTACCGAGAGTTTTACCTGATCATCGGGGTGGGCGGCATTCCACTTTTCAACTCCGGCGCGGTAGCCTTCCCAGCGTCCCAGCCAAGTGGCATCACCTTGTTCCCAGCCGATAAGGCCGATGTTGCGGCAGCCTTTTGCCAAAAGCATATTTACCAGAGTTTCACCATTGGCAGGCTCATCCTCATGGACGGCGCCGACAAAATACGGTGAGGCAGTTGCCATCTGGTAAATGTCTGGATTGGCGGTTTTGGAAATAATGCGGTAGAACTGGGCCAGATAAACCTTGTTGTCGGTGCAGGTTTTGATGGCAGAAACCATTTCCGTGTCTGCGGAGTTGCAGACTATGATGCCCTGGCATCCTGCGGCAACCAGCTGGTCAACGGACGCGGTAACCCGCTCTGAGACGTGGCCCTGATCAACGTACTGAACATCAACCCCCAGGGCATCGGCTGCAGCATCAAGCATACGCTTACTGTCAGAGCCCAGGACATCTGTTGATGACCAGATGGAAACACCAATCTTAATGTCAGCTGCCATTGCGCCGGAGGACAGTCCTGCTGCCAGTACTGCGCAGGCAACCGTTTTTGCTAATAAATTTACCTTCATGCTGTTATTCCTATCTTGATGGTATGTATGCCCGATATTTTGGTCCTGAAAGCCATGCGGTCTATAAGGTTACAATTCCCATTACAACCGCAATTGTATGGTAGGGCATAAAAGCTTACTTTAAGGCTGCACAGATCACAAAAATTCCTTATAACAGGTAACTTTTTAGCCACATTGTGACCAAGCGCAAATTTTGCAAGCGTATTGCCATAAGAGACCAAAAATTCATTAAGAAAATATCTTTTAAAGATTGTCTTTAAATTTAATAAGATATTAGCGTTTATCACCTGCTTTTTCTAAATTTTGAGCAAAATTTGTCTGTAATAGTGTAAACGGTTGCAAAACCTTTAAGGCAGCTGGTGCCTGTCATAGGAATTGTGGGGGAGATTATATTGAGTTGGGTTCAGATCGGGAAACTAAGGATGACAGGAATGAGGAATAAATAAAGGATAAGGGATGATGGGGCGGGCAGTCCCCGCCCCGGTTGAGTTGAAAGGTGCGCAGGGCGTATTTTTAGCGGTTTTGATACTTACGCCATGCAAGTTTGGCCAAATCAGCCTCGGTAGTATCATCCCCTATGCAGATAATTTCAGTTCCCGTAAGCCTTGCAAAAAGGATCATATCATCACGGTTTAGGGCAGTTGAAACGACACTGTGATGTCCTCCTCCTGCATAGCACCAGGCGGCGGTTCCGATTTGAAAATCAGGCTTGTGCCGGTACATGATCCGGGCCACGGGAAGATGGGGCATGGGTTTTGGCTGTTTTACAAGCTCAATGTCAGCACAAATAAGCCTGTAGTGGGTGCCCATGTCCACCATGGTAACTTGAATACCGTCCCCCTCAACGCCGTCGAAAATAAGGCGGGCAGGATTATCTTTACCGCCTATTCCCAGGGGATAGACTTCAATTTCTGGTTTAGTGGCAGCAAAGCTTACCGGAACTTCCAGCATATGGGAGGCAAGCTCAAGTTCCTGCCCTAAAGTCAAATCGTAGGTGTAATCTTCGATAAATCCTGTAGCCCCGGGGCGGCCTTCTGCCATTTTCATCAATACTGTAGACAAGGCTGAGATCTTATAGTCACCCTCAGGGCCGAAACCTATGCCTTTGCCCATAAGATTCTGGACGGCCAATCCCGGCAATTGTCTTAAACCGTGCAGATCTTGGAAGGTGTCGGCAAAGGCGTGCAGACCGTTTTGCCCCAGGAATTTTTCCAGGGCAACTTCATATTTGGCCTGTTCGCGCACTGCATCAATGAAGGTGGTCTTCATGGTGTATTTGGAGGTGTATTCTGCCATTTTGCGGTCAATTTCAGCATCAGTTACCGCATTGATAACTGCAACCAGATCGCCTACGGCATAGTAGTTGCACTCCCAGCCATATTTTATTTGCGATTCGACCCTGTCTCCGTCGGTGACGGCAACCTCACGCATATTATTGCCAAAGGAGCCTACCTTAAGGTGTTTGGAAAAATGGATGGCACGGGCAGTGTCAACGAATCTTGAGATCTTTTTGAGGACATTTTCATGGCGGTAGAATCCTGCGGCCACTTCATGGATTATTTTCATGCGGGCGAGGATAAAGCCGTATTCTCTGTCACCATGGGCTGCCTGGTTTAAGTTCATAAAGTCCATGTCTATGGTGTCATAGGGCAGCTTTTCATTGGCCTGGGTATGCAGATGCAAAAGAGGTTTCCTTAACTCCTGCAGTCCTTTAATCCACATCTTGGCAGGGGAGAAGGTATGCATCCAGGTGATAACCCCGATGCACTCATCATCACAGCTTACCTTGCGCATATTTTCAATGCAGGTATGAGAATTTATCACTGTAGGCAGAAGTTCTACGGTTACGTTTTTTAAATGATTGTTAAAAAATTCAGTCATTTCCCTGGCATTTATCGCAACTTGCTTCAGGCACTCATCTCCGTAAAGATCCTGCGAGCCTACCACAAAATATAATTTATCCATATTATGCAAAACCTCAAAAACACTGTAATTTGAAATTAAAAAGTTTATTTGATAACGCTAATAGACTTCCTGTCGGCAAAGACTGCTACAAACATCAGGAAGACTATGCCCTGAATCAACTGCATCATCTGGGTGCTAAAGCCCATCATGGAAAGGCCTGAGCTTAGGATGACAAAAAGCAGGGCTCCTACTACCACATTGGAAAACCTTGCCAAAGCTCCGCCTGAAATGGGCATGCCTCCTAGTACCAGGGCAATTAAGATCTGGGTTTCCAGCTGATTGCCGCCGTTGGAGGTCACCGATCCTACTTTAATCACCGACACAAAGGCTGCAAAACCTGTGATGGCACCTGCCAGGACATAGACTAAAAATTTGACCCTGTCAGTCTTGATCCCCGCGAACATGGCAGCTTTCTCGCCAGCTCCTATGGCGCGCAGATAAGTGCCGAACTTAGTGCAGTTAAAGACAATAAATCCTGTGATGATAATAAAGGCGGTAACTCCAACCTTAAAGGCGGTGGTATCCCACATAACAATCATGGCTGATCCTGCCACCGGGGAATTAGTGGTAAGGTACTTGATAAGGCCCCGAAACAGGAACATGGTACAAATGGTGACAATAAAGGACTTTATCTTGCGGTTGACATAAAAGTAGCCGTTTACGGCTCCGATGCAGGCTCCTGTGACAATACCTGCCAGGATGGAAAGCTCGATGCTGTAGCGGGAGGTATAACATACCGCGATGGCAGAAAGTCCCAGTATGGATCCTTGGGAAAAATCAAGGCCTCCCATGGTCATAATAAAAAACACTCCCATGGCCGCAATCATAATTACATAAACCTGGGACATGGCAAGGGGCAGGCTTTTGATAAGACGCCCGTCGGTTAGGAAAGTAAAGAGCACAAAAACAAAGATCAAACCTGCCACAGGCAGCCATGCCCTGATAAGATTCATTCTGCGCTCTTTTTTAAGGGCCTGCTCTTTGGTAATAGATACTTCAGACATAAGCACCTCCTTAGACCATCATCGCAATGAGCTTCTGCTCATTAAGATCCGGGCTTCTTAACACCTCCCCACTTAATTCCCCGTTTTTCATAATCAGGATGCGGTCGCACATGCCAATAAGCTCCATGAGTTCTTCTGAAATCATAATGATGGATTTACCTTCCTGTCTTAGCCGGTTCATAAGCTGATAGATATCCTGTTTTACCTTAATATCTATGCCGCGGGTGGGACTGTCCAGCACCAGGATATTTGATCCTCTGCCGATCCAGCGGGCCAGCACAACTTTTTGCTTATTGCCGCCTGAAAGCTCGGAGACAAACTGGGCGGTATTAACCATCTTCACCGACATTTCATAGGCATGTTCCTGAGCAAAGTCCCTGATTTTGCCCCAGTGCAAAAAAGGAGTCCTGCCTATGGTGAGAAATTTTAATGACGGCAGGGCGATGTTGTCCCTGATACTTTGATTAAGGACCACTGACTCATTGTCGCGATCTTTTGAGGTATAGGCTATCGAGTGATTAATGGCGGTGGTGATATTTTTGATCTGGGTGCCGTCGGCAAGAGTGACCTTGCCTGTACGATCGTAACTTGCCCCGAAAATTGCCCGGCCGACCTCATGCATGCCGGATTCTGAAAGCCCCCCGAATCCTAAGATCTCCCCTTTGTGCAGATCAAAACTGACATTTTTGATGATCCCCGGGACCGTGACATTCCTAACCTTAAGCACCACTTCATCCTGAATTTTCCCGTCAAAGTCCGAGCGATAGTAATCACCGGTGACTTCCCGGCCTACCATAAGTTTTTTAAGATCATCTTCGGTAACATCAGAGCTTTTTACGGTATCGATGTAGAGCCCGTCGCGCAAAATGGTAATGGTGTCTGATTTTGCCAGAACTTCTGGAAGATCATGGGAAATGAAGATGATGGTATTGCCCTCGCGGCGGATCCTCTCCATATGCTTGTAAAGCTCTTCGCGGCCTTCCTGTGACAATGCCGTGGTGGTCTCGTCAATAACGACGATTTTAGGATGAAAGTAGGTGGCCTTGACGATTTCAATTAATTTGCGATCTTCAAACTTGTAATCATCAATCATGTCGGAGGCTTTGATATGCTCAAAACCGTACTCTTTTAAAAGGCGGTTGGCTTCGGCATTCATGGCAGGGGTATTACGCCAGCCGTAAGTGATAAAACGCTCTTCATGCCCCAGGAAAATATTTTCGGCAACCGTAAGGCCCGAGATGGTTCCTAATTCCTGTACGATGATGGATACGCCAAGATTATTGGCATGAACCTGATTGACAGGATGGATCTCCTCACCATCTAAGATAAACTGCCCGCTTTCCATGGTGTAAATTCCGGTCAGCATATTAGTAAGCGTGGACTTTCCTGAACCGTTTTCACCAATCAGGGCATGGATCTCCCCCTTACTGATGTCAAAGGAGACATTTTGCAGGGCCTTAGTGATCCCAAAGGTTTTTGAGATATTCCTGACATTAAGTCTTACTTCACTCATGCTGCCCTCCTATTTGACAATCTCACCTTTGTGGATCCTGGTGGTTAAGGTGATGATGATAAGCAGTGCCAGGCCTGAGATCATATCCTGGATGGCAGTAGGTGCCCCCAGGGAGATAAAGCCGAAGAAGATGATGTTGACAATAAACTCACCTAAAATGATCGCCTGAAGGGGAATGCCGTAGCGCATAAAGGCAAGCCCGAAGAAGCATCCCATGGTGGGGATGAAGTTGCGGCTCATTGATGACATGCCGGTTACCGCGACTATGGATGAGCCGTAGCTTATGGTCAAAATTGCCATGGCCCCGAAAAAGGAGCCGCTTAGAATAAAGGCACAGAGTTTAAATTTATCAACGTTGATGCCCATATTTTTGGCAACGAGTTCATTTGAGCCTATGGCATAAGTATAGGTACCGAATTTGGTGTAATTTAAGACGATGTATGCAATTACAAAGGTAATGCAGGCTAAGATGATGTTGCCTGGCATCTGTCCTAAACCCCTCATGTCAGAAGGCAGAGTCTGTCCGATACCGCCTGCCATATAGTTGGCAATAGCCTCGTAAATCAGGGCTAAACCTGCCGTTACTATCATTGAGGGGATGCGCAGCCTGATATAGAAAAAACCATTGCAAAGTCCTACCAGGGCCCCTGTTGCTATGCACCCTAAGATGAGTCCAACATAGCCTAAGTTAAAGGTTGTTGCCATCTGGCAGCCCACTACGGCAGAGAGGATAATATTGGCGCCTATTGAAAAATCAAACAGCCCCATGTCCATCACAAAGTAGAACCCAATGGCGCCCACCGTTGCAATCAGGCTGGCCTGGAAGTAGGCCATAAGATTTTCAGGAGAACCGAAGTTGTGCGGGGTGAGCACCTTGAAAATCGCCCAGGATAGGAACACCAGAGCAACGAGGACGATGTAGCCCTTTGTGGCACCGGAGAGATTTTTAAACCCAGTCATAACAATACCTTTGTGGTGTGAACTTGAAGTTCGTAAAGCACATCCTGTAACTTGCAAAAGGCAGGGCAGCAGAGGTTTTTACTCCCAGCCCTTGTAGATGATGATAGCGGCAATTTTTTCAATGCGTACGCAACCGTTTACGGAAATTTTAGCAAGCTCACGTTTTTGGACCGATTAACCGCGTTTATTTGATAAAGATCACAAAACATCCAAAGTGGAGAATGGCAGGAAAAAGAGTCTTTGTAGAATGCGGCGAAAAATCCCCAGCTTTAGCGATGGTGATGTAAGCAGCTTTCGCGCAAGTTAAGGATATGTTTTTGCTGACGTTAGAATCTGTATGCTGCAGACTATTCTCTGCATAAATAGGACAGGACATGCCCGAATCTTCGCTCGTTGACATCATGTAAGACCTTTTGGAGCACAAAACAGGGGGCTGTGGTGGGAGAAACGAGATCCCGTGCCTTCAGGTGTGGGGAGTGTCAAGCCAAAGAAAGAGTCTCTTGCAAAAAATAAGGTGACGGCAGTAAGCCACCGCCCTAATGCTGTCTTTTGTGCTTTTGTTGAGTGCAACAAAATTGTGCAGCTGCAGTCTGAGATCCGTCAGGGGATTAGGATTTATCAAGGCTCGTTTAACATTGCAACATTTACAGCGATATTCCCTTTTAAACTGTGATTTCCTCAAGTCTTACAATTTCCCTTAGACTGGTTGGGTCTTGTTTGTTATCTGCCT
>CAYNSI010000083.1:0-8729 GCA_964399665.1 uncultured Enterobacterales bacterium
GTTTACATCAGCAAATCATAACCTGCCTTTGGCGTTGTGAAAAGGACTAAATTAACAAGGTGCTTTTTGTTTTTTGAGAAAGGTTCATCTGATAGTTTTCACAGATCAGCATCCAGCATTATGCTCAGAACTTCAAATAAAAGGCTTTAAAAGGCATATGAGAAGCGATTTATAGTGCCTTGATTTGGCTTAAGTCTTGCTAACTATTTGTTATACAATTAAAACTATCATAAACGGAACTTTCCTGACCTCTCTTTTTTCGATATATGCCCGGGCGTGGCAAATGATGACGTTGAGGGACGCCCGTCAGTGTATCAGCAGCTCCACACATACCATATTGTGTGAACCTTAAAAGGAGCAAAATTGTCTAAAAGCATAATCTATTTATGTGTCTTCCCTGGGACACTTTAAGGCAGCTCTGGGAAGCCTGATTCATCTTCTGAGTTGCAGACATCAAGGCTGATTATCAAAGTTGTCAGCTCCTTAAATCCTCAAGCTGAAACCGGAATTGATGACAACACCTTTTGATCAAGCCATTTGGACAGTCATATCAAGTTCTGATTTTAAATTTTGCTCTACGTGGAGCAAAAAGGGCATTTATTCTGCAGGATCGGAAACCATTGTGCACTCCTGCCTTACTTTGATGATGTGCAACACGCAAGGCATACAATTGTCAGAGGGGTTGAGAAACTTTCATTACGCTAGACCCCGCTGTGCCTGGTTTTGTAAGCTGTATGTTCCATGTGGAACATACAACATGATGAAAGAATTTGGAATCAATGAAAGTTGAGAACCGTTTCGTGACTTAACTAGATATCCAAAACGGCCTTTTCAGCGTTCTCAGAAATAAAGACCCTTCTGTTTTCTGGATTATCTCCCATGAGGACGGAAAAGAGTCTGTCAGCCTCCATGGCATCTGAAATTGAAACCTTTAGGAGGGTACGCGAATCAGGATTCATGGTGGTGTCAGAAAGCTGCTCGGCACTCATTTCTCCCAATCCTTTATAGCGTTGAATCTTAACGCCGGAAAAGCCTTCTTTCATAAGGACTTCATAGGCTTCATTGAAGTTTTTGACAGGGATTTTCTTGGTACCGGTAGTTACGTAAGCGCCGTCCTCGATTAAATCACCAACTTTAATGTTTAGATCTTTTATCAGCTTATAGTCAGGTGAATTGAAGAAATTCCTGGTCAAAGGATATCTGTAATCTATTCCATGAATATGGTGAATAATTACAGGATAGTAGTGCTGATTGACAGCATCAAAAGAAACCTCACCGCGGAAGAATACGCCCTCTGCAGGGATGGACGGCAGGGTTAAAACAAAACCGTCAACCCAGTCTTTGGTTTCAGTTTCGCTGTTGTAGTACTCATCTTTATACAATCTATAATAAATAAGATTTGTAATGATATCTTCATGGAATTTTTTGGACAGGCGGTTTAACTGTGTCTTAAAGCGGTTATAGTCGTTAAATAATCCCTCAAGGGGCACTCCGTGTATGGGGGCGCCGACAGCCGAAGGAACAACCGAGGCGTTATCTAAAGCTAAACTTGTACGATACTGAAGCGCTTCCTTGTCGCTTTGAACATAAACAACCTGTTTGCCTTTCTCATAACGATATAGCGGCGGCTGTGCAATATAAACATAACCCCTTTCTATAATTTCAGGCATCTGCCTGTAAAAAAAGGTTAACAGCAGAATCCTGATATGGGCCCCATCGACATCAGCATCTGTCATGATAATGACATTGTGATAGCGAAATTTTTCAGGATCGTAGTCATCCTGACCGATGCCACATCCTAAAGCGGTTATGAGAGTCCCCACCTGCTGCGATTGAATCATGCGATCAAAGCGGGCCTTCTCAACGTTCAAGATCTTACCTCTTAAAGGCAGGATCGCCTGAAATTGAGAGTTTCTGCCCCCCTTGGCAGAGCCGCCGGCAGAGTCACCCTCAACCAAAAACAGCTCACTGAGGGCAGGATTTTTTTCACGGCAGGTCGCCAGCTTATCTGGAATAGAGCTGATCCCCGGCTTGCGAAAACGCTCACGAACCCTTCTGGTAGCCTCACGGATAAGGGCATTATTGATAATTTTTTCACATATGGCCCCTGCCTCCTTGGGATTTTCCTCAAGATAGCTCTTCAAAGCATCAGCAACTGTCTGGTATACAGCATTTGCAACATCCGATGAAACGAGCTTATCTTTGGTTTGAGAGGAGAATTTAGGATCCGGCATTTTTACGGAAATAATGGCGGTCAGGCCTTTGCGAGCATCATCTCCTGAAACGGTAATCTTATGCTTTTTCAGATCTCCGCGTGATTCCAAAACAGCATTGAAAGTGTTGGTTAATGCCCGTTTAAATCCCATTAGATGAGTGCCGCCGTCTTTTTGAGGTACATTATTGGTAAAACAGTACACCGCCTCATTATCGGAATCTGTCCACTGCATGGCAGCCTCAACCTGAATATGCCCCTCATTAACTTTATATGTGTGGAAAATCTTTTCGTTAAGAATTTTGTCATTAGAATTTTTGCGGGCTTGGTTAAGCGCATTTACAAATTCCGATATGCCGCCTTCGTGGCGAAAAACTTCAAATTTGCCTTCTTCGCGCTCATCCTCAAGCCTGATACTTATCCCGGAGTTAAGGTAGGACAGTTCTCTTAACCGCCGCGCCAGAATATCGTATTCAAAACAGGTATTTGAAAAAATTTCAGGAGAAGGATAAAACTGAACCTCGGTGCCGGTTTCCTCAGAATCTGCTATTGCAGCAAGAGGCGCCTCAGGATTACCGCCATTAGTGTAAATCTGCCGCCATATCTTACCCTGACGCCGAATAGTGAGGATCAGTTTATCAGAAAGAGCATTTACAACAGAAATACCGACACCATGGAGGCCGCCTGATACCTGATACGAGTTGGAATCAAATTTACCGCCGGCATGCAGCACTGTCATCACTACTTCTGCAGCTGATTTGCCTTCTTCAGGGTGAATGTCTACGGGAATGCCACGGCCGTTATCAGTTACTTTTACGGAGCCGTCCGCACAAATTGTAACTTCGATATGAGTGCAGTATCCAGCCAGTGCCTCATCTATGGAGTTGTCAACAGCTTCAAAAACCATATGGTGGAGACCGGAGCCGTCGTCAGTATCTCCGATATACATGCCAGGCCTTTTTCTAACAGCCTCCAAACCATGCAAAACCTTAATACTTCCAGTATCGTAACTATTTTCAACCGCCATGTAAAACCTCTAAAAATGAGCCGACCATGATGTGATGTGTATTCAGGGCGGCAGAAAAGCATAACAGTTTAAAATTTTAAATTACTGCCAGGGCAGATCTTAAAGACCTGCACTTTTAATTAATAAGCATCAAAGCTCAATGCCGGTCTGACAGTTAATTCTGCTCTGCTAAAACTCTAATATTATACGCGAAAAAGACAAATTTTTCAAGCTAAAATCGTCTTTAAACCCGCTTTAGAATGCGGTTTTAACAAAAAACCGCCCCCTTGACATGGAACTTTTTATCCAAACTGCGAATCCCAAAAATCCCGAAGCTGTAAGCCTTAAAAAGCCTTTTTCCAGCCCTAAATCTGCTGAATTTTGCCGTCATCAATTTTAAAAATACTTGTCGGCTTGGTAATCTCCGTGGGGATCTCAGGATCAATCCTGGTTATAAATACCTGACTGTCATACTGCATGAGCTTTTGGATCAGCACATGCTGCGAATTGATATCTAGTTCCGAATTAAGATCGTCTACTAACACAATGCAGCTTCTGCCGGTATTTTTCAGCAGTGAAGATACCTGGGAAATGCGCATGGCACAAACTAAAAGTTTAAGCTGGCCCCTGGAAAGAATGGAAGATGCCAAAAGACCGTCTGCCTTGATCTTTAAATCCGCCCTGTGACACCCAGAATTGGTAAACCCCATGGTTCTATCACGTTCCAAAAAATCATGCAAAGCCGCAAAAGGAGAAATTTCCTTTGGAAATCCGGTAGTTAGCTGAAAGTCAAATTTAATGCCGGGCAGAAAGGCCCTAAGATCCTGTTCCAACTGCAGCCTGAGATCTTCTAAATAGTCTTTTCTGAGATTATTAATCTTAATCGACAGTTCCGACAGGATCTTGTCCCAGGGAAGAAACTGCTCATCGGGTGCCCCGGTCTTAAGCAGCCTGTTGCGATTCATCAGTGCCCTGCGATAATCAAAAAAAAGCTTTTTAAAATCACTGTATTGGTAGAACACACCCCAGTCAAGAAAGGATCTGCGATGCTCAGGACCTCCCGTCACCAGGTCAATGCCCTGGGGGTGAATAATTTGTATACAAACATGAGCAATAATTTCTAAAAGAGAGCCGACCTTATCGGCATTAATCTTAATTTCACGGTTTGAGTGTCTTGTTCTCTTAACCCCGAGACTTAACTCTGGAAGATTGTCACCCTCATCCACAGTAGCGAAAATATCAAAAGATTCCGCCCCTTTTTGAATAAGATAATGGTAGTTTAAACCGCGAAAAGACCTTCCCAGAGCAAGATAGGAAACGGCCTCAAGCAGCGATGTCTTTCCGGAGCCATTGGGACCATGAATGACATTAAAGCCCGGATTGGGCCTGATGTCGGCACGGGTAATATTTCTAAAGCTGCTGACGGCAAGACGTGTTAACTTCATCTTAATTTTTGAAGTTACACTACTATCCTTGCAATAAAGTAACTGGTCTTTACCCCCGAATCATCCTGCTTTTCCGGCGTGATCAATGCGCCTGCAATCTGAGAGGCATTTACAAAGTTAAACACTGCATTCTCTGAAAAACTTAGACCATTTAGCGTATCTATCACATATGAAGCATTCAGGGTAATCTCAACAGGGTCACCGTCATAAGAAGGCAGGGGCATAACATCGCTTGCCGTCTCATGCTCGGGATTCTCACAGCTAAGCAGGATCTTCCCCGGCTCAAATTTTAAGGTAACCGGCCTAATTTTCTTGGCACTTAACACCGCAACCCGGGATAGCGTCTTTTTTAACTCCTCACGATTTACAACAATCTCCAGGGAATAAGATTTCGGGATTACCACCCTGACATTAGGATAAGGATTAATGTTCAGCTTTGAAGTAAGATGATAGTTATTGATAGTAGTATTAATCAAATTCTTTGAAAATGACAACTTTACTATGTCTTCATTGCCGGCATTCTGCACTATCTTGTAAAGCTCTGAGGCACAATGTTTTAGTAAGGTCAGCCCAAAAGAATCACTAATGCTTTGATTTAATGGCGTTTCATTAATGCTGATTCTATGACCGTCGGAGGTAATAACGGCGAGCATACTGCCCTCCGCCTCCAGGCGCATTCCCTTAAGATAGTCTCTAAAATCGTCGCTGGGAATACAAAAAATAGATCTTTCTATCGCGGCCCTCAGCTGTCCTGCCGTAAGCTCTATAGTATGGTCAACCTCTTCCTGCTCTATCAAGGGAAAATCATCCGCAGTGATAGTTCTAATGTTAAATAAGGTTGCGGCACTGCTTATGGTTAATATTTCCTCAATCTCATCATAACTAAAGGAGACAATGGCATTACTATCAAGCCTGGAACAGGCTTCACGAAATTTCTGCGCATCTACCGCCAGTCTGCCTTCTTTTTCAACGGCAACCTCTACGGTAAATGAAAGTTCAATCTTGTAGTCAGTGGTCCGCAAAAAAAGATGATTGTCTGCAACTACCATCAGTATCTTGTGGGCAATATCATCTTCATTGGCATTACCTCCAGCTATCGCTGCCAACTGCTGCAAAGGCCTCATAAACGACGCCACAGGTGCTTGAAATTTCATAAATACCTCAGTTATTCCTTCTTTAAAGATAAAGAGAGTCTGTTATATTTTGAAGCGATCTCCGGCTCTTCATCAATTCTTTTTTGGATCCTCTTGATAGCTTCATGAACCGATGAATGATCCTTATTAAAAGCCCTGCCAATATCAGCAAGTGACAAAGTAGGAATAAGATCCCTTGCAAGAGCCATGGATACAGATCTTGCTAAGGAGACGGTCTTTTTCTTTTCAGCGGACTCCATTGAGGCAACCGTTACTTCAAACTCCCGGGAGACTCTTTCTTTGATAGCATCAATCGTGCAGACCTGATTGGAGGCATTCAACAGGTTTGCCAGAATCTTCTTGGCATCATCCACAGTCAAGGGGGCATCATGGTTGAGCATGTGGGAATTTAGGGTCTTGATAGCCCCCTCAAGCTCCCTGATGTTTGAGCGCACGTTAACGGCAATATAGTTGATCACCTCATCAGACAGACTAATTTTCATCTCCTCGCACTTGCTTATCGTAATGGCAGTGCGGGTCTCAACCCCGGGAGTTACGACCTCACAGCAGACCCCGGATCCGAAACGGGTCGTAAGGCGTGCATTAAATCCGTTTAAATTTCCGGGCGGAACGTCTGAGGCTAAAATAAGCTGCCTGTTGGGCTTATCAATAAACTCGGCAATAATGTCAAAGAAAGCATCCCGTGCCTTCGGACCCTTTATGAAGTTTTGAATATCATCAACAATAAAAACATCGTGCTCGGTGTAAAGATCCTGAAAATGCACCTGCTGATCATCAAAGGGAGACTTTTTGATGCTGGCCATAGACTCTACATAGTGGCGGATAAACTCTTCTGCTCTGGTGTAGATAATGGAAATATCCCTATTAAGCTGCATAATGCGATTGGCTATGGCAAATAACAAATGTGTCTTGCCAAGACCCGAACCGCCGTAAATATACAAAGGATTGTAGTTTGAAGATCCTGGATTGGTGGCCACCGCAATTGCCGTTGCAAACAAGGTCTTATTCTCAGGATCTATCACATAGTTTTCAAAAGTCTTATTGGGATTTATAGGACTGCGGCGTTTAAAATTTGGAAACATCCTCTCAATAGCCGCAAGTCTGGAATTTTTGGCCTGAGGCTGGGGAAACTGCTTTACTGGCTGGTGCTGATTAATAAACTCCCCGCCAAAACCTGAAGCCCCCTGACTGATTTGATGCTGCTGCAACTGAGCCAGGGAGGGAATCTGCCCCATTTGAGTATTAAGATAATCAAACTGTGAGGCAGTCCTGTTCATGGGAAAAGCGTTCTGGTGCTCCTGTGACAGAAGGCTGCCCTGAAACTGTCCGGCATTTACGTGAGCCGCTCCCTGCGCTCCAATACCAGATTGGACCATCATTCCCCGGGCAGTAAAACCTGAAACAGGATCTCTTATATCCTGATAATTGGGATTAAAGTTATCAGATCCCTGATAAACGGCTCCCGGCACAGGTCCTGAGTGCTGAAAGGCACCAGAATCCTGCAAAGATCCGCCATTGAAATACCCGGAAGAGACTGCCATTCCTGAATTGGGAAACAGGGCCCCGGAAGCTTGTCCTTGTATTTGATTTTCAGGACTGGTTACCTGTACCTCCACCCCAAAGGAATACTGAGGATTGCCCAGAAGGCGCTCCAGCTCCCCGTAAAGCTTATTTGCATAGGAGACAAAAAGCCCCCAAATGTAAGAACTATTGCAGGTAAAGACGATCTTCCGGCCTTCAATTTTGAGGATAACCTGATTTCTGAAGACTTCAAGATTATTGCGCTCTTCCTCATTGTCTGTAGTCTTCAGAACTTCAGAGATAGCGCTGTTCCAAAGCTCCGCGTAGTCCATTGTGATTTTTAACTCTCTAAGAGATAGAAACACTCTAAAATTATTGAATTATTGTTATATTGGTGCGTCGTCAGGTCAGGTTATCTGCCTTGACGATGGGGTCATAATAGCACAAATTAATTTGTCTCACCCCTCTTTTCCACAGGAGACAACAAAACTTCCAACATAATAACCTATTGAAATAAAAACAATAATAATTTATAAGCTTCTATAACCCCCAAATCTTACAAGTCTTTTTCTCCCTTTTGTGGGTTTTCAAAAACGTGAGTTTTTTGGCAAAAAGGAAAAAGACATAGAATTTGCTCTTCCATCCTCGGCCTTTTTAATGCTATAAGCAAAAAATCGTTTATTTTCAAAAAAGTCTTTACAGCACTCTGCCCACAGCAAGGATCAGTCCCCGGGAATTTGACCGTATCAATACGCCCTAATCTTCTATCCGGCTTGTGCCCCTAGTACAAGTCGTTGTTAAGCCAAAGAAAACAGCTTTAGTCAGCCCCGGAATACGCCCCGGACAGGCACTGTCAATAAATAGTGGGGTTTGTCCAGGCCCAGGCAGGTATCTTAAGAGCCGGCATGGCCCCTGGTGATACAGGAAAAACAAAACAGGGATCTTTAGAGGATTTTCTGATGTAAACATTATGTTTTCTTCCAAAAATCTTTTTGAGGTTGTGTTGGTGCACAGCCTCAGTTCCGGATACTCCGTTCCTTATATTCATCAGTGCCTGATACAAGTTAGCACGCGCGCCCTGCTGCAGCCTGGCGTCATGGTTCTTTTAAGCGACTCTGTTGTTAGCACACAACGCTGGTGTTCAAGGTTGGAGCCAGGTTCGAACAGCTTTTTTAGAGGCATCACAGCCGATTTGAGAATTATCCCTAAGGTTTTAAACACCTTATCTTCCGTTCCCGTTTTTATCCTTCCTGCTCAAACAACCTGTGATGTGAAAGCCCCCCAGGATGCTGTCCCGAATAACGCCAACAACATAAGATAAGGAAGAGATCACAACACCAAAAGGCCTGACAAAGGCTGCAGACCCCGTCACAAATTCTTCTTAAAACAAG
>CAYNSI010000084.1:0-8535 GCA_964399665.1 uncultured Enterobacterales bacterium
CCGACGTTTTTAAGAAGACTTTGGCAATGTCTGGCAATTCCACTACCTTTAGTATTGCTCATGTAAATCTATCCCGCTCTTACGGTGTGTCAGAGCGTCAGACAGTGCTGCTGATAAAATACGTTGCCGCTTTGGGACTCAAGCAGATGTTGGTCTGCAGAATAGGATCCCAAATTGCGGCCGCTTTAAAGGGCACTGCAGGCCTTACACTGCTCAAACTTTCGGGAAATGATCTGAGATTCTCAGGGCATCTTAAAGTAGCAAGACGCTATGACATAATCCATGCCCATGACTTTATCGGTGCCCAATGGGGCTTTATACACTACTTTATGTTTGGGATCCCTTATTTGATCTCAACAGGATTTAATGAAGTCGTAGATGACGGCTTTTTTGCCAGGGCGGTATTTTTATGGGCCCGTACCGTCGTAGCTGCAACGGATGATACTGCTTACAAATTGAAGGAAGATTTTGAACTTGATAAGGTTCAGGTAATTGCCTCCTGTGTCTCGGAACTGTCTTTTAATCAGCAGAATGTCAGAAGCATCAGGGCCTCCTATAAGGATCGCTTCCTGGTAGGGCAGATTGCTCCCTTAATTAACCGCAAGTACTGTCAGACTTTATTAATTGATGCTGCCAGGATCCTGTTGCAGAAGATCCCTACTTTGGTAATTCTTTTTATAGGAGAGGGAGATGACGGACGACTGCTGGCAGAGCATGCCAGGGGCATGAGTAATATAAAGTTTGTCGATGCCAAGTTTTCACAGATTGGCGATTACATAGGCGCCATGGATATCTTTGTAAGCCCGGTAAACCAAGAGGATGGTCTTAACATACAGATTATTTTGGATGCCCTGGATTTGGGAACTCCGGTGATCACCACTGATGTACGCGGTATTAGAACCTATATTGAGAACGGCCGTTCGGGAATTATCATTGAAAAAGGCAATGCCGAGGCTTTGGCAGACGCTATCTTAATGCTCCGTGATAATATTGGCCTAAGAGAGCTGTTAGTAGAAAACGGCAGAATGGAAGCCCAGAAGATGTCTCCAGAGATTATGTCCATGCAGTATTTTGATCTTTACCACAATCTTCTGGATTCCCGTGGTGAATGAGTCTTGCAGGATGAAGAAAAGACCGGCCCGGGATCTGAAAAGCCTGTTTGCAAGCTTTTAAGCGTGTGTTGTTAGTGCTCAGCCGGGTTTTAACATTAAGGTCACGCCAAATACTGCATACCACACTAAAGCGCGGGCTTGCTCTTGGCTGTCAGAAAGGCAGCACCCCTAACTCCAGATGAGTCACCATGCTTTGCCTTAACAATGGGGGTGCTAAATTCACCTCCGAAAATATGCTCTCTTATCAAATTTGGCAGTACACCATAAAGTTGTGCTAAATTCGACATGCCACCACCTAACACAATTACATCAGGATCAAGAAAATTGGCAAAACAGGCTATACAACGGGCTAATCTATCGGAATAAAGCTCAAAAGCCTTAACTGCACCACTCTCTCCTGCAGCCATCCTTGCTGCAATTTCAATACCTGTAAGCTGCCTGCCGCTTTGACGCTCGTACTCTAACTCAAATCCTGTACCTGAAATGAAAGTCTCAATACATCCCTGCTTTTTACAATAACATTGTTGTGTCGTGGATAATTTCCGTTCATATTCATTCTGCCAGGGCAGAGGGTTGTGTCCCCATTCGCCGGATATAGCATTAGGACCCTCCAAAACTTGACTGTTTACTACGATCCCTGTGCCAGATCCCGTACCTAATATTAGTCCCCAAACTGTTTCATACCCGGCACCTGCACCATCTACAGCCTCAGAGAGCGCAAAACAGTTGGCATCGTTTGCCAATACCACAGCAATATTGGTTTCATTTGCAAGATCTTCTTTGAGGTGTCTGCCATTAAGCCACCATGAATTGGCATTTTTTATACTGCCATCCACTCTCGATTGTGCCCCGGGGATGGCAACGCCAAATTTTTCACATCGCTCTCCAGTCGCCTCCATGGCATCGTTAATAAGAGTCTTAATAGTTTTTAAGGTCATACCATAGTCCCTCTTTACCGTAGGGACCCTTTTGCGAAATAGTTCTTTATAGTCATCATCTTTTAGAACTATGACCTCAGTTTTCGTTCCTCCCAAATCAATGCCAAACAACATTCTTATGCCCCTGAAGCTTTCTTTTTCATGGTGATTTTCTCAGCTGCCAGCTTTCCTAACAAGATAACCACAATGGCAGCACCCCAGGTTGCTGTGATAGCAAAAGGATCGGTACGCATTAAATTTAAGCCGCTTGAGATAAGCTGTAAAATGATAACCGCCAAGACCATGCTGAAAACGGTTCCAAAGCCCCCAAAAGGATTTACCCTGCCAAGGAAACAGGCTAGTATTGCTACTAGCAGATAGGAATCAGCATAACTTGCTTTAACTGAATTAAGCTGACCTATCATGATCCAAGAGCACAGTATTGCAAAAGCTGAAGAAAAAATATACTGTAAAACAATAACTTTAACTAAACTTATTCCTGAAAAATATGTCGCAGTCTGGTTTGAACCTGCCATATATAAACAGTAACCGAATTTGGTACGATTTAATATCAGCGCAGCAATTACACAGGCTATCAAAAATACTATAAGCGCTGTTGGGATCCCTAAAACACTACTATTTCCGATAGCAAGCAGAAATGGAGGAAAACCTGAAAGGGTGTAGCCTCTTGTAAGTACTACATTAAGTCCCGAAACCAATGACATGGTCCCCAAGGTTACCAAAATATCCGGGATCTTGAGCACCGAGATAAGTAGACCATTTACTATACCCACAATAGTACAGGCTGCAATTCCCAGCAGCATGGCAAACAAGATGACAGGAACTTGGGCAGTTGCCATATCATCTGATAATGCCGCCAGGGTAATGGCGATAATGATGCCATTTAAGTTTGCTGTAGCAATTAATGAAAGGTTAATGCCTCCTGTGAGTATTGAAATCATCATGCCTATAGACAACAGGCCTATGATAGGCAGCTGATAGGCCATAGAATAAAGGTTTTGCGCAGAAAAGTATCGTCCTCCATTAGCAAATCCCATGATGATTACTACAGCAATAATCATCAAGAACAAAGAGATATTATCTTTGAGTGTTCTATTTACTGCATCCATCATCTACCCCTTTCTAATCTTGATGTGAAACTACCACTCTAATGCGAGAGCGTTTTTGCTGTAGTGCTTGAATGGCATTTGCCGAGACACTAACCAAAATGACAAGTCCAATAAAGAAATTATAGTAATAGGGAGAAACTTTAAGCAAAGTAAGACTATTACTGATAATAGCAAAGAGTAATACGCCTAAAACTGTACCCAATACCGTACCTTTTCCACCGGTTACAGCAGCACCTCCAAGTACTACAGCTGCAATTACCTGTAACTCTTGACCTACTATAGAATTGGGAATTACTGTTTGTACAATTGATACTTGAACTAAACTTGCAAAACCTGCTACTGCTCCTACAAATACATAAATAAAAAGAGTAGTACGACGTATATCAAAACCTACTCTTACGGCTGATATTAGATTTCCTCCAGTGGCATAAATGGAACGCCCCATTTTGGTATGATTTAAGAAGATATGGAGGAAAATTGCGATGATAAACCACAGTGCAGTCACCAAACTGAAACCATAAACAGCACCATTATCAGCAGTAAAGGTCAAAATTTTGTAGTCGGCAAATTTCAAAATTTGCTCTGGGATGTCGTAGATGAGATCTCCTTTGGTTAGAACGTATAACGTCCCATAAAAAAGACTATTTGTGGCAATGGTGACAATGATAGCCGTGACTTTAAAGTAATAAATAAGGAGTCCATTAAAAAGACCTAAAAGCGCCCCAATAATAAGACTTACTATTATCGCCAAATAAATATTGTCAATTGCAAATTGTAAAAAATAATAAACCACCACATACTGTGTTACTTGGGCTATTGCCGTAAAAGAAACATCAAATCCTCCAGAGAGAATAACAATTAATACCCCCAGAGCAAAAATTCCTACAACAGTCCAAGTTTTAAGCAGGCTAAAAATATTTTCCAGCGTCAAAAAAACTGGATTTATAGTCGCAATAATCAAGGAGAATACGATGATAAGAGACAGGAGTAGCAGCTCTCTATTTTTAAGTAGTTTACTGAACATAAGTCCCCCTATTTAATAAATCGCACGCTCTAATGTTTCAGTTTTGATCTCAGGCGGGAGGAATTCTTGTACAATTCGTCCGTTTTTCATCACCAAGATCCTGTCAGCTACTGCAGCCAGCTCCTGAGCTTCATCTGAGATCACAATAATTGCAGTGCCATTGCGGGCACGCTCTTTAATCACCTCATAAATATAGCTTTTAGCACCAACATCTATACCTACAGTTGGACTATCTAAAATCAGGACCTCAGGACTTAAAGTAAGCCATTTGGCAATGACTACTTTTTGTTGATTTCCTCCTGAAAGAGATCGAATAGGATCATCTCCTTTATCATACTTAACACGCATATCGCCCAGAATTCGATCTACGTCATGCTGCATACGGTTGATATTAAAGAATCTTAGTTTGTTTAAATAGTTATTAAGATTACAAATCAAAGTATTTTTAAAAATGCTTTGATCAAGCACAATTCCCTGCAGCAATCTATTTTCAGGCACGTAGGCAATTTTATTTTTAATAGCATCCTTTATGGATTTTATTGTAACCTCTGTACCGTGCAGCAAAATTGTACCTTGCTGTGCAGGTTCAATACCAAATAGTGCTTGTGCTAACTCAGTCCTTCCGGCACCAAGTTGTCCAGCTATTCCTAATACCTCTCCTTTATTTAAGGTAAGATTGACATCAGCAAAACAATTGCGTCTTGATAAACTTTTAAGCTCTAAAACTTTTTCGTCTTGTTTAAAGCTTACGTGTTGATTCATCTCTAAGGAGTGCCCCAGCATCAGCTCTTCAAGCTTCTCCTTATTAACCTCTCCTTTTTTGCATTGAGCAACTACTTCACCGTCTCTCATCACGGAAATTTCATCGCAAATTTCTAAAAGTTCATTTAGTTTGTGACTAATAAAAATAAAAGAGATCCCATCATTCTTAAGTTTATTTAAAAGAGCGAACAAATTTGCTATTTCCGCTCCAGTAAGTGCAGTAGTGGGTTCATCTAGAATGATTAATTTCGATTTGTTAATAAGAGCTCTTGCAATAGCTACCAGCTGCTGTTTGGCTATTGGTAGATCCTCAACTAAGGCATCAAGGTCAAGATTTACTCCTAAGACTTTTAAAATGTCAGTTACCGCATCCTTATATTGGCTCCCGGAAATCCAATGCTTTTTGTTATCCTGCAGGATGAGGCTTACATAGATATTTTCAAGAACAGTAAAATTGGGGAAAAGGGATAGATCTTGGTAAATAATCCCAACCCCCTCTGCCTGAGCCCTTTTGACATCGTAACCATTACCTGGCATATTGCGGTCTTGAATAGAAAGTGTGCCGCTGTCAAAGTCCAGGACTCCTGCAATAATATTCATCAGAGTCGATTTACCACAGCCATTCTGCCCTACAAGTCCATGCACATGACCTTGCTCAATATCAATACTCACATTTTTTAGCGCATGAACTCCGCCAAAACTTTTTGAGATATTTTGTGCTTTTAGAAATACCATTGTAATAACCTCAAAAATCTCAAATTAAAGCAAGAGAGCTCTCAAGCTGCTCCCGTAAAAATGCATCATTGGCTTTGCTCCTGAATTTTTACGTTAAAGCAGCTCATGTTGCCACTTAGAGCTGCTGTAAGCGATTTTGTTTTTTGATCACTGTCATCGTATTTATCCTAAAGCAGGGGATGTGTTATTTTGCATAGCCAATACCACGATTAATCCTGACATACAGGTGTCCTATCAAGTTTTATACTCAAGCCATGCTTTTTTAGGATCTTCACTTAACAATCGTTATAGCAGATAAAAAATCTGCTTTGAAAGCAGATTTTTTAAGTGTATTTGATTTAGAAGTCGTAGTTTTGATAATTTGACTTATCCACCCTAAGAGGCTTATCAAAGATGATATTTATGCCATTGATTTCTGGAACACCAAGTGTTGGTATTTCAAAACCTTGGACAATTTGATCTCTATTGCCATCTAGAATCGTCTTGGCAATATAAACCATGGCGTAGGCAGCATCAGCAGGACTCCAAAGCACCGCTTCTGTCATAGAGCCTTCCTCAAAAAATCTGCCAGCTTCTTTTGGAGAAGTTGTGCCGATTACGGTTAAAGCTCCTATCATCCCTTTTTCACGAAGAGCTTGAGCCGCTCCTGGAGCTCCTTGACTTCCGAACGCAATAATTCCTTTTATATCAGGATAAGTTGACATCAGCTCTAGAGTCTTTTGTCTTGCTTGATTTCTATCCTCACTTACAGGAAAACGCTCCGAGATAAGAGTCATCTCAGGATACTTATCCTTAGCACGAGCAATTGCAGCATCTGCCCAGACATTATGTGCAGGAACGGTAAGGGAGCCAACATAAATGGCGTACTCCCCTTTTCCTCCCATATGCTCTGCCATCCGATCCATCATATATTCGCCAAACTTTACATCACTTATCATCTCAACATCAAAATCGGCATCACTTTGACCTGCAGATTCGTGAGTAATTACGACGATACCCTTTTCCCTGGCATCCTTGAACACCGGAACTACCGAATTGGCATTGTTGGGAACAACCAAGATGGCGTTATTCCCTTGGGAAACGCTGTCCCTGATGATATTTACTTGCTGCTGCTCATCGGCGGCAGCGGGAGCTTGAAAATACGTAGCAACACCAAAATCTTTCCCAGCTCGCTGCAGCCCGGCTTCAAAATCATTGAACCATGCAGATCTTAGCTTAGGGATCCCAACCATGTTGTACTCTTCTGCATAAGAGCTGGTGGCAGCACCTAAGGCCACGCCCAAAGAAATAAATGAGGCTACAATTAATTTCATTCCCTTCATAAATCAACCCCTCTCAAAATTAGCCGGGATAACGAGAATCTGGGGCAGGAATTGCACCAGCATTTCCCAGTTCAAGAACTAAACCTTGTACATTTTCCTCTGTATCAAGATAGTAAAAGACATCATCACCTATAGAGCCGCTTTGTACTACCTCATAACCGCGCTTTTTATAGTCTTCCAAGGCTTTATTACAGTCTTTAAAATACAGCTTCATATGATGCAGACCATAGCCGTGTTTTTCAATGTATTCGTTATATATGCTATATCCTGAGACAGGCTGCATAAGCTCAATCTGGATACTTCCAGACCAGCAAACTGCAATTTTGTATGTGTGATCAGAAGGTTTTCCTCTATAGATTGAGTTTCTGATATTGTGAGGGCCATAGGTGTAAATGTCCCAAGGCCCCAAGTTAAAGCCGTGATAGTAACTTTTCACCGCCTCATCCAGGTTTTCTACTAGATGGGCTATCTGAACAATTTGACCGTCATTCATCACCTACTCCTTCAGATTAAGCAAAGGCAAATGGAAGCCCTTCAAGATTGGTATGACTTGCTTTCATGTCATCCAGCGAGACCTTACATTTATCAATGAGCATCATTGTCACGATGTCAGTGAATAAGAAAAGGGCTTGCTCAAGCAAAGTCGACATCGGTTGAATTGAGCTTACCTCGTCAGCAGTTCCGAAAATTTGACCGGGAACATAAACACAAAGATCTGCATACTTACCATGCTCAATTTCCGGATGGGCGGTAAGCAGTGCTACTCTTGCCCCAGCTTGTTTTGCAAGTTTAATGACATTAAGCTCTACATTAGTTACGGCACAGTGACCTATTAAAAGATCTCCCGGCCCTATACAAGGAGAGGTAGTATCGTATACGACATAGCTGTCAAAGCCCATGTGTTTAAGACGCATGGCAAAGCCGCGAACGGATAGCTGCATTCTTCCCATGGCATATAGCTGGATCTTTTTTGCCTTACAGATCTCATCCATAAGCTGCTCTATTTGACCTTGATCTACACGTAAAAGTGTATCAAGATTTTCCTGTATCACCTTGTGAACCAAGTCACTATACGTTCCCATGAAATTACCACCTTTTAATACTTATGTCAGACTAGCAGAATCAGAAGACTTGCAATCAAGGACTATGTTTAATTCTGATCCGGGACGACACGATTTCAACATTTGGCTGTATTGTAGGATTTGATCGAAAATCAAAATGTGATGGTAATAGCAGTTTCGAATGTGAATCTACTGCAAGATACGGGTAGATCCTCAAGTGAGATTTGGTTATCCATCGAATTTTCAGCCAGATCCGAATTTTTGTGCAAAATCTGCTTGCCAAAAAAAGCCACCTTGTTATAATTTGCACCGCGATTAAGCAGGTGTGCTTAGTCTTGACATTTCAAAGTTTATGCACCCATAGCTCAGCTGGATAGAGTAACCGGCTACGAACCGGTCGGTCGGGAGTTCGAATCTCTCTGGGTGCGCCACAAAATTTAAAAACCTAAATCCCCGCAGATAATTCTTGTAT
>CAYNSI010000085.1:0-8495 GCA_964399665.1 uncultured Enterobacterales bacterium
CATCCTAAGCTTAACGCTAAGCATATGTGTGAAATTTATCTGGATGTTTTAGGAATTATGCTTTCATTCTCATATGCAACAGGATGGTGAGCACTAACAACAAGATGTTAGCAGCTTAGAAAAAGGGGTTAATGTTACTGATGAAAAGCTCAGTGCAATTCTCCTTGAGCGCGATGAATGGCTCGGCGAATGGAACTACACTATCAAGCCGAATAATCATGATTAAACTTAAAGTTTAATTTAGCACAATCTCTTACCTCAAAATCCTGCAGGAGGCAGATAACCCCCGTACTCATCAGGATTTGTGCTTCCACATAGTGTAGGATGCCGCATCGACGATCTTAAGGGCTGCTGCCATTTCCTCCTCACAGGGGCTTCTTACGTCATCAAGCAGGTAAGGCAGCCCAAGGGCCTGCCATTTATACCTGCCAATCGAATGGTATGGCAGGATCTCAACGCGCTCAACATTATCAAGTGGTTTGATAAAGGAGGAGAGCTTATTAAGACTTTCCTTATCATCGGTAATTTCTGGGATCAGTACGTGACGGATCCAAACAGGTTTTTGGATCTCATTGGTAAAAAGGATACAGTCTAAAATATTCTCATTGGATACTTTAGTTAAGTGCTTATGTTTTACAGGATCCATCTCCTTAATATCAATTATCAGAAGATCGGTATAATCCATAAGCTCCCTGAACCTGCACAAAAAAGGCTCACTGCGGGTGAAGGGTCCTGCTGCCGTATCAATGGCGGTGTGAATCTTTTCAGCTTTGCACAGTTTAAAAAATTCCAGGAGAAAATCAAGTTGCAGCAAAGGCTCCCCTCCGCTTACAGTAATGCCGCCGTCCTTCCCCCAGTAGGATTTAAAACGCAAAGCTCTTTGCAGGACTTCCTCTGCCGTATATGCAGTACCGCCTTTTATCTTCCAGGAGTCAGGATTGTGACAGTAGCAGCAGCGCATCTTACATCCCTGCAAAAAGACTATAAAACGCACTCCCGGCCCATCTACAGATCCGAAGCTTTCAAAAGAATGCACAAAGCCTTTGGTCATAGGGGTGCTCCTTCAAGCCTTGCAGATCTTAAGCATATTCTGCAGGATAAGATAATGATTCAAATCCGTAAAAGCCCCTTATAAAAGCTTTTGGTCATAACACCATAAAGCCTGCAGGATCGAAGGTTTGGTAACAATCAATCAGTTAAGTGACCTTTTGTTAAGATCTTTGCCGGGTCAAAGTCCCGATCCAAAAAGGCCCGGGACTTTAATGATCCTTAATTGGTCTTTAAACTTATGATCTTTCCCAATCTTGGTTACAACGACTTATGACAGGTTCTTGAGATCACATCCAATTGCTGCTCACGGGTCAGATCAATAAATTTTACGGCATAACCTGAAACCCTGATGGTAAAGTTGGCATATTCAGGCTTTTCCGGGTGCTCCATGGCATCGATAAGTTTTTCGGTTCCAAACACATTGACATTAAGATGATGCCCCCCTCTTTCGAAGTATCCATCCAGAACGCGGACCAAATTATAAGTGCGCTCTTCCAAATCGTGCCCCAAAGCATCGGGTGATATAGTTTGGGTATTGGAAATCCCGTCAAGGGCAAACTCATAGGGAAGCTTGGCCACGGAGTTTAAAGATGCCAGCAAACCCCATTTTTCTGCGCCGTAGCATGGATTTGCGCCCGGAGACAAGGGTTCTCCTGCCTTTCTGCCGTCAGGAAGAGATCCTGTTGCCTTGCCATAGACCACGTTTGAAGTGATGGTCAAAATGGAGGTGGTAGGCTCAGAGTTACGATAGGTATGATATTTCTTAATCTTCGCAAGAAAGACCTTCAAAATGGTTACGGCAAGATTGTCCACAACATCGTAATCATTACCGTAACGCGGAAAGTCGGGACCTGTAATTTCGTAATCAACCACCACACCCTGCTCATTGCGAATCGTTTTAACCTGGGAAAATTTGATGGCGGACAAAGAGTCCACCACATGGGAAAAGCCTGCAATTCCAGTAGCAAAGGTACGGCGGACATCGGTATCTATCAGAGCCATTTCAGCCGCTTCATAATAGTACTTGTCGTGCATGTAATGGATCAGGTTCAGAGTATTGACATAAAGTCCTGCAAGCCAATCCATCATGGCATTAAAACGCTCAATAACCTCATTATAATCCAGATATTCAGAGGTTATGGGACGATACGCTGGGCCTACCTGTTCGAAGGTCTTCTCATCAATGCCGCCGTTGATTGCATATAGTAAGCATTTTGCAAGATTGGCTCTGGCACCGAAAAACTGTATTTCCTTACCGGTCTCGGTGGCTGAAACGCAACAGCAGATGGAGTAGTCATCCCCCCATATAGGACGCATGACATCATCATTTTCATACTGCACTGAAGAAGTATTTATCGAGATCTTGGCGGCATATTTACGAAAAGTCTCAGGCAGCCTGTAGGAATACAGCACCGTAAGATTAGGCTCCGGTGAGGGGCCCATATTCTCAAGGGTGTGCAGGAAGCGGAAATCATTTTTTGTGACCATGGAGCGCCCGTCCATGCCTAAACCTGCCATCTCCAGGGTTGCCCAGACCGGATCGCCTGAAAAAAGCTGATTGTAGGAAGGAATGCGGGCAAATTTAACCATGCGGAATTTCATCACCAGGTGATCTACCAATTCTTGGGCCTGAGCCTCGGTTAAAGTGCCTTCCTTTAAGTCACGCTCAATATAAATATCAAGGAATGTTGAGATCCTGCCTACTGACATGGCAGCGCCGTTTTGGGTCTTAATAGCGGCAAGATACCCAAAATACAGCCACTGAAAAGCCTCTTTGGCATTGCTTGCAGGTCCTGAAATATCAAATCCGTAAGAAAATGCCATCTCTTTCATGGCTTTTAGGGCTTTTATCTGCTCTGCGATCTCTTCCCTTAAGCGGATCACATCATCAGTCATGATGCCGCAGCCGCAACCTCGGAAATCATCCTGCTTTTTTCTTATCAAAAAATCGATACCGTAAAGGGCCACACGGCGGTAATCGCCCACGATACGACCGCGGCCGTAGGTATCTGGAAGGCCGGTAATAATCTTATTCTTGCGGGCCTTCCTCATTTCTGGGGTATAGGCATCAAAAACTCCCTGATTGTGGGTTTTGTGATATTCATTGAAGATCTGTTGGTATTTGGGATTGGGGGTATAGCCGTAGGTAGTACAGGCTTCCTGGGCCATCTTGATGCCCCCGTATGGCATGAAGGCTCTTTTAAGGGGCTTGTCTGTTTGCAGCCCGACTACTTGTTCAAGATCTTTAGTGCCCTCCGCTATATAGGCAGCATCATAGGCGGTAATACCTGAAACAACCTCCGTTTCCATATCTAAAACCCCGCCCTTGGCCCTTTCCTGCTTTTGCAGTCCGGACACTATCTCCCATAATTTATTGGTGGCATCAGTAGGTCCTGCAAGAAATGATTCATCACCTTCGTATAAAGTGTAATTTTTTTGAACAAAATCACGAACATCTACTTCTTCAAGCCAATGGGTCCCTCTAAAGCCGCGCCATGGTTTATTCATATACACCTCCTTGCACTCACTCTGAACAGGCCAAAACTGCGTTAAAGAAAACTTTAAAAATCAAACTGTTATCTTATTAGAGACAGTAAGATCTTAATTTGTATATTCTGACAAAAGCAGTGATTTTTAAAAAGCTGAAAATTTAAAGGACCCAAAATTACCATCACTGCATCCCTCAGGAGGGTTATAAAAGCATATTTTTTTAAATTTAAAACTACACTGGCAGTTTAAAATAATATATTGATTTTTAAAAAGAATAATTTATAAAATCCTTCCAAATTGCAAGGATGAGCTCATTAAGAATTCTTAAAACAAACATTTTTGAAGGGAAGTAAGAATATAATTTAAACTTGTGAACATCTTATTAGCCATTAAAAGTATACTGATTTTTTAAACCTTGTTTATAAATAGAGTTAAATAATCTTAAACCTATGCCCAAGTCATTGTAACTTATTGTTTTTATTAATATTTAACGGATTAAGGCAGTTTTTACTTTTTAGAAGATCTTTGTTTTTCCTAGTTTTTTCTAAATCAAAAGATAAGAGCTTAAGACCTTTTTTAATCTTTTGATGCTGTTCTCAATACTGTTGACCTCAATGGCCCTGTCAAACTCATCATCAAAACTTCGGTTTAACGTTTCCTGCAATGCTGTATACCAAGGCATGATATCTTCGGTGGAAGGCATCAGCGTCATATCCTCTAAACAGACCTTGGGAAGATCCAGTAATATGCCGGCCCCTGCTACTGCCTCGGGAAGTCCGCCGCTGTTGGTACAAATTACGGGGATCCTGTTAAAAACTGCCTCTGTTGCCACCTGGCCCCAGTTCTCCTGCCACAAAGAAGGCATCAAAAGAACTTTGGTAACTTCAAAAATATCTCTGAAATCATCGCCTTTATGATCGATTACTTCTATATTAGGGAGGTGTTTTTCACTTACTTCCAGCGGCTCACCATTTGACCAGTGCAGCGCCTTGATCATCTGAAAGAAATTACTGCCGCTTCTTTGAGCAACCAGAAACTTCACGGGGATCTTCTCTTCCCGGCACATCAGGGCAAGACGGACAAAAACCGAAATTCCCTTGGTAAAAGAAGCATTGACCAGAGAAACATAATAGGGGTCGCGGTTTTTAACCACGACATTTTCTGTTTCTATAAAATTTCCTATGGTAATTACTGAAATGCCTTCACGTGGATTGATCCTGCCTGCGGTATACTTGGAAATGGTAAGCACGGCATCAGAATAAGCAAAATCATGGGTACGGTTCAAAGCCGTGGTCAAAAGGTAGAGGTAAGAGAAACCCTTTTGGTTAATCGCTCTGCGCAAGGCTGCGGAATTATCGTCAAAGCCGAAGCCCAATACTGCATTGGGATTAAAATCATCCAAAACATAGTCAACGACGTTGAAAAAATAACTAAGCTCATCACTGCTCATGTCATCAGGAGTTGCAGCCTTGCTTTTGATGACATGACACAGCATCCCGTCCACCTCATAAACGGCAACCCTGCCGTTGTCAGAAAGCAGCACAGCCGCATTATGTTCAATAAGACCAAGGTGCTGATATGGATTAAAGCAAAAAGATGAGGTCAGAAGGCGGACTCTAATCCCCAGCTTTTTAAGCTGTCTTAAAATGATGAGCACTCTTTTGTTTCTTATCGTATCCTCAAAAACAGTGCTGAATGACAGCCATAGTATTTTAGGCTCTCTATCCATATCCCATCCTAATCAAGGGGTCTTATCTACAATCAAATAAATCCAGGTGACTCAAGCAGAGGTAATATCAACCGGATTCGGGAATTTTTCCCTCTCTAAAGGCCTTCAAAAGCTGTTGCAACGACTCAATATTGGCTTTGATCTCCACACCTACATCGCAGTCGGCAATCATCATCCTTTTGGAAAAACTCTCAACCTGAAAGGATTCAGATTCAATGTCAGAGTTTTCCAAAAGCACCTCATCTATGCTGGAAAAAGGCCTGTGTGCCTTCAATCTTAAGCCGTGTGAATTAAAGATTAGGGTATAACCTGCAATTCCCGTTGTATTATGATAAGCGTGACACAGGCCGCCATCAATAACCAAAAGCCTGCCATTGCCTCTTACCGGGCTTTCCCCCTCCTTAACTCTGATGGGGGTATGACCGTTAATGATGTGGCCGTGATCAGGATCAAGATTAAATTCCTTTAAAATCATCCGGCACACTTCTTCCCTGTGATAGAGCGAATAATAATGATCCCTGGGCTCCTCGCAAATACTTCTATCACAGCAAAGGGCTCTTTCAAAGGTTTTTATAACCCTGCCTGATAATGGAGAATACCTGCCGCACCAAAAATACCACATGTAATCAAGATCATCAGGATCTCTTTCCAAAAAACCGCGGCGGGCCACGGCATCTGCCATATCAAGATAAGATTTACCCTGCACATAGCGGCCGCGGCACAGTACTCTTCTGAAAGTACCGTCTGGATTGAGAGGAATGCAGCCGTGATACAAAAGATTACCGTTAAAAACCTTATACATGGCTCCGTGACTTAACAGGAAGGAGATATGCTTTTGCAGGCGCTTTGACCCCAAAAAGGCCTGCTGCAGCTCCCTGCAGATCTGCTCTTCCTCAGATGACAGTCTGTACGGATCCAGTCGGTCTATGGTAGGGAAGTCCAAAGTCTTAAGCTCGTACTCCCTGCCGTCTATCAACACCGTGCCCTTTTCATAATCTATCTTGTCCAAAAAGAGCCTGTCATTCATATCAAATTCTTCATGACGGGAAATCACCTCGCCCTGAAGCTTGAAAATAATGACAGAAATGGCTTTTTCTAAAGCCGACAGCTTTTCATCATTTTGATAGGTCTTCTGGGCAAACATGGCAAGAGATCTCATGGAGATCCCGTAGCCGTTTTCTAAAATCTCATAATTGCCGTAGTTGATGTTGTTACGAATCAAGGTTGCGATGCAAAGACGTGATCCTGCCGCAGCCCCCATCCACAGCATGTCATGATTACCCCACTCAATATCGAGGCTGTGGTACTCCATGAGCAGATCCATGATGGAGTCAGGTCTGGCCCCCCTGTCAAAAATATCCCCGACAATATGAAGATGATCAACGGCAAGACGTTTTATCAGGGCACAAAGAGAATTAATAAAGTGAGGAGCTGCTCCGGTATCTATTATGGAGTCTAAAATCCTGCGGTGATAGTTCAGCCTGTTGTTGTCTTCATCAACCTTAGCATGCAAAAGTTCATCTATGATGTAGTTAAACTCGTGGGGGATGGCTTTTCTAACCTTGGATCTGGTATAGCGGGAAGATAAAAATCCCGTAAGTGTTATAAGCTTCTTAAGGGTTTCCCGGTACCAGGCATTATTAAGTTCACCATTTTTACTTAAAAGCTGCTGCTTTTGTTTGGGATAGTAGATAAGGGAAAGCAGTTGTGCGCGCTCCTTATCGTCCATTTCGGCAAAAACCGCCTCAGCCTTTTCACGGATCACACCAGAGCAGTTATTTAAAATATGGCAAAAAGCCTCATACTCACCGTGCAGATCTGAAATAAAATGTTCCGTGCCTTTTGGCAGGTTGAGAATTGCCTGAAGATTTATAATCTCTGTAAAAGCAGCGTAACGATTGGGGTAATCTCGGGCTAAAAGCTCAAGATAACGCCGTTCAAGATTTGTGCTCACCATCTACGTAAGACGCCCTTAAAATATTTGCGATTGTACCTTGCAGATCTTAGCAAACCTTCCATAATGCCCCTAAATGGTAATTGCACGACCACTGTCAAATTTTAGGACATCCACTTTGAAAAAAAACTCTCAGATAATGTACAAATGTCTTAAAAGAAGCTCATGTGGGGCAAAAAGTTGTGACAAAGTCCTAATCTTCCGAAAATCCCGGGGTAAAGATAAGGCTTACAGAGCCTTTCTAAGGCTCTTTTTGAAAGCCTGATCCTGCAGCTTACGGTCTAGGCTGCCTTTGTGGTTGAGGCTTGGGCTTAGGCGGCACATCAGTTAAAGGACGGGCCTGCTTGACATCTATGCTGGTCCTGAAGAAATCCTTGTCAACCTCACCAACTATTTCAATGGGCATGTCTTTGGATATATGAGACCAGTTTTTGTCATCATCAAGTTCAACTTCAATGCGATCTCCAGCATTATCAGTAAACTCGTAATGATCTCCGCCTAAATATTTAGTAAGTCTGCCCTGCAGGACAACTATCTGATCATCGTAGGCATGGGCAAAAACGCCTGCTACGGTGGTTGGAGCGGGGTTGTTAAAACCGCCCGGGGCTGATGGGGCCTGAGGTTTTCTGTCAAATCCCGAAGGACCTGCATAAGCGCCAGCGATAAAGGCCGCGGTGATTAGGACAATGGCAATGATACGTCTCATAATTTTCTCCAAGCTAAATTAAGGCTTCACATAATCCTTTGATAACACCATGATAGAAAATGAAATTTAGCCCAAACTTAGCAGTTATTCCCTTAAGCAGTCTTATTGACAGGATCATGCAGATGGCATGCTGTAAATAATGATACTTAAGGAAAATCCAAAACTTTTATGCCCATTTTACCAGAGTCTAAAATCTGAGTCATAAAGTGGAAAACTGTCAAAAATTAAAGACAAGTTAACAGCTAAAACTGCTGCAAAGTTTAAGAAAAAGTTAAAAACAATTCGGAGCAAAACTTTTTAAGTTTACAGGAGCAAGTTTTATATTTGTTTGCCATCAACACACACGGTAAATTCTTATATTTGCAATATCAAACTTTAAGTACTGAGCAGTTAACCAAAATGAGCAGTTTTTTTTACAAAGTAAGCTGATATTTACGACATAAACTTATTTATAAAGATCATGGAATAAATGAATCAATCCAAAATAATCTGACAGCAAAAATCACCTGACAGTTTTTAGCTTAAATTTAAAAATCTCTTCTTCTTTTTGGTGAAAAGCTAAAAAA
>CAYNSI010000086.1:0-8471 GCA_964399665.1 uncultured Enterobacterales bacterium
TTTTACAACTTTTCCGGTAAAACTTTTACAATTCAACAAATTCTTTAAAAGAACTCTTTTAAGCGACAGAGCGAGGAAGGAGCACAGCGACTGACGCAACAAACCCCTTCCCCGTGTCATGGAGCAGCATACCGGCTTTTTGATCACTCCTGTAAGGGTTAGTACCTGCCTGATACGACCGGCCTTCTGAACGTGTTTTGTGCGGTGTTTCGTCCCTTGTCTTATACCCCTAAGAAACACCAGTGCTTTCCA
The DNA here is from genome assembly GCA_964399665.1 of uncultured Enterobacterales bacterium. Lineage (GTDB taxonomy): Bacteria > Pseudomonadota > Gammaproteobacteria > Enterobacterales > Succinivibrionaceae > Avisuccinivibrio_A. The sequence goes on from CAYNSI010000086.1 coordinate 253, forward strand.
TCAGCTTGTGCGTCAGATACACCTGCCACCCCCGCAGGGGGTTAGTTCTTTTTCACGCCATTCTACAAATACCCTTTTTTGAAGAATTACTGCAGTTTTTCTTAAGAAGGCTCACATCCTAAAGCCCCTTTTAGTTTTCAAGCTTCTGACCATACACAGCACTGCCGATACTAATTGTGTCTTTAAGCCTTCAAAACCGCGCTCTGCAAAAATATGGCAAAGCCTGCAATTTCAGGCATAAACTTAAGGTTTTATCTAAAAAAACGCCTTTTAAAGCCGTAAGTTATCATAGTAGCAGTTCCAGTGCACATTCCCAAACTCCAAAAAAAGAAATTTTTGTAAGGTTAGGCTAAAATATTGTTGGGATTGTGAAATTTATCAGGGCGACGCAAAAGACCATGAGTGAAATTAAGCTTACCGAGTCAAATTTAAGACTTGACAGCGACAACAATCGTGAAAACAGGGAACAGCAGTCAGGAAGCCTTAATTCTTTCTACAATAAAGCTGCCACAGAATCATTGATTGATGTACTGTCTTCCCAGCAGGGCGTGGTGAATGAGCACTTAAATCGTACTCTTGGCAGGCTCAATCAAGCCCTGGACTCCCTTTTAAATAACAGAGACGAGTCCCTGGCCTCCAAAAGTGAAGCTTCAGAATTACAAAAATTAAGCTATGAAGTCATCTCAAGAGACGGCAGACTGCAGGAGCGGGTAGCTCAGGCCTTCTCCTCCCCCGACCGCCTGGTAAGATCCCGTGATGCCAAAGATTTTTTACAGTCTTCCTTTGAAAATCTCCCAGCAAAACTTACTCAAGAATCAAGCACCGCAACCCTGCTGTCCCGTACAGTTTTGGAAAGCTTAGTCTCCCTGAGCCAAAAAGACAGTTTAGGCGCAGGATTGGAACGTGATTTGAGCTTAAAGCAGGTATATGTTCCTGAAAAGAAATTGCAAGGCAGAGCCTCCATGGCATCTGGCAAAGTCCTTAATGCATCCCTCGCCTATCTTGACAGCAACCAGCCTTCGGTACTAAAAACCCTTGTTGATAACTCAAGCAATACTGCCTCAACCGCGGATAATGCCCCTGATAATACTTCCAAAACCGGCTCAAGCACGGCACAGGTTATGGCCGAATACTTAAAAAAGGCCCTGGAAGAATTTCCTGATGATTCAACCTATCTTGATATTTTCAAGAAAAACTCCGAGGTAAGAGACAACCGCAATTCAGAGAGAATTCGCGAGGTAATAACCAATGCGGCGCAAATGGCAAAAAGTAATAATCTGTACCCGGGAAGTCCCAATCAGATACTTGATGAATCTTCAGATGCAGATGCCCCTGATGACGACCTGACACAACCTGCCAAACTAACCCAGACAGATCCTGATGCTGATGCCTATACTGATGACCCCCGCAGCAAATCATCGGTAGCAGGAAGCAGCATGACCCTTGCCGAGCTCTCGGCAAGGGCTGCCAAACTGCAGATGCAATTTACCAGGGAAAGACAGCGCATGGTGCAGGAAGGCAAACTTCCAGATCCTGCAAGCCCTCCCCCCATAGATGAAGAGATCCCAGGCGGTGACGGTCCCCGTACTGAAAATAAAATTTCCTTTAAGATCCCAAGAAGCTCAATAGCTGCCCTGGCACAATCAGGCAAACTTGCTGCTGTCTCATCAAAGAGCGAAACTTCTGAAAATGATCCTGCAAAATCAACCCGCAGCACCGGCACTGCCGATGATGCCCTTAAAAGCTCAAGAGAAGAACTTCTTAAGGCAAGAGAGGATGTTGCGCGTCTTAAAGAAGAGCTTGCCATGGTGCAAAAGGAAACTCTGCAGTCAGCAAGAGACATGGCACTTGCACAGTTGCAAACTCAAAATGAGCTCAAGGCCCAGGCACAGGCCTGGTACCAAAGTATTCAGGAAGCAGGAGAACTTGCCAAAACCGCTCTAAGTGCTCTTAAAACCGTAGGTGACGGTTCTGCCACAGCCAAAGATGCACTGGCCTCTTTGGAAGATGGCAATATCCTTGCAAGACTGCAAAAAATCACCACAGAAGATGTCCAAAACCCCGGAAAAATGGAAGAAACGCGCATCCTGGCTCTAAATGATGAAGCTTTGGATGAAAACAACAAAGAAAAAGGTGCCAACAAAGCCGCCGTAACACCACAGGCTTTATCTTCTGATGATACTGAAGATAACGACCTTGATAAAAACATGGTAAGGGCTGACAAAACCCTTGAGAAGCGTCTTTATGATCAAGCATCAGGCACCCCTGTTTCCCAAACCCTTGATGAGGTAACTGATGATACTGACCAAAAAGCGGCCGTAAAGCCTGATGATACCGTTAAAACGGCCTCTTTTGATGATGAGAGGATATCCGACAACAAAACCTCAACCCTTAAAGATCCGGGTCTAAGCCGCAGCGATCCTGTGATAGTTACCTATAAGGAGCAGGCAAAAGATCCTGCCCTTTTAGAGGAGGATGATACCCTGCCGCTTGATAAGAACACTGCTGCAGCATCTGCACTCTATCAGGAGGCAGCTCATACGGCTGATAAAGCTGAGCATAAAGAGTCACCGCAGGATCAGATCACATCTGGCAAATCAACCCCTGCCGTAGGCTTTGAAGTGCCCGTGAAGACTGTGTTGGATTTTGGAGGCTTTGCTGTAGGCACGATAACTGAGGCTGAAAATCCTCCCCCTACTTCCAATACCCTGCAAAATGATGCAAAAACCGCCGCAAATCCTGACAGTGAGGAATTAAATGCCGAAAAAAATGCTGCCAATACCAAGTTATATAAGGAGGTCCTAAAATCCGACGCAGGGGTACTAGATGACGGTGATGACGATTCCCACAGAGTGCAAACTCAAACTGCATCAACATCCCCAAGCAATGAACAGACTTTGGATGATCCTGTTTTGGTTCCCAAAAGCTCTCCTGCAGCCCAAAGTACCGATGCTGTAGTATCTGATGAAAACTTAGGGAAAGCTGATATTGCCCTTAAGACACCAAGTTCTGACACCTTATCTCAAACCTCAAGTGAAGGTCAGACTGCTAAAGTCTCAGGACCAAACGGTACTCCGGTCAGTGCAGCCCCATTGGAGCAAAATAGCGCGCCTTACGGCAGCCAAAGTAATATTCAAAGTGATGACAGTAATGATCCTCACGATGCGAATAATACCAGGCTTTACAAAGAAGTACTGAAAAATCAGGCCAATGCTGCGGCAATTGACGGTGATGATGTAAAAACACCAGGATCTGCTAATCCTGCTGCAGTTAATAATGAGGAAAGCTCAAATCAAAAGTCTTTGGATCCTAATGTCATAACGGCAGCTTCAGGTGATGCTGCTGCAGCTTCTTCAGTGGGAACCTTAGCATCATCACAGGATCCTAACGAGCAGAATAATAATCAGGGCGGGGGACAGAATTTATCAAATCCTGCAAATACCCTGCCCCAAAGCACAGTACAGCCTCCAGAGGAAAACTTTGATGATTTTGAGATAAAAAGACCTGATGCCTGGACTGTTAAAGTAAACCTTGATATGGACGATCCTTTCTATCAGTCATCAGGCACGGAGTTTTCCAAAATTTATCAAAATGTTACCAAGGAAAATGCCCATGAGACTGATGGGAAAAACCTTGCAGAACCTGACACCGGAGTAAAAGCTTCGGAACTTATGAATGTCAAACCCAGTGATGAGCTTGCAGATGAGCCCACAGATCTTAAGGTTACTCTTAATCCCAGTGATACAGATACTGACAATGGCGACATCAAGGCACCTGCAGGCGCGGCTCCTGCTGAGCCTGAACAAACCACAAAAACAGAGGCCAAAACTGGTCTCTTCTCGAGGATAGCCTCTTTTTTTCGGTAACTGATGAAATCCACCCCCAAGCAGGGGTGGCAGACAGTTCTGCTCTTGAGAAGCCCAAGGTCAAACCCAACCTTACGGCATTTGGAGATCTGCTCTCCTCCTTAAAGCAGGTGGTATCAGAAGAACAAGATCCTGTATTAAAAGAAAAAGCCTACAAGCTGCTCAGCGAGCTTAAAAATCCCGTGGCAAGTCTCTACGCGGTTAACCAGTACTTAAGCTTTGTAACAGGCCCCCTGTCCCCTTCATCTTCCCTGGCTCTGGCCCTGCACCAATGGGCATTTATGCTGTTGTGCCTGCGTTTTGAACAGATAGGAAAAGAGATCAAAAACTTCCTTAAGGAAAGAATTAAGGGCAATCCTGAAGCCCTGCACAGTGAGATCTCCCAAAATCTTGCGGTCAAATCAGACCCTGCAAGGACCAAAAGTCTGCTTGAGGCCACCTTATCTCAGGTGGAAAGGCTCAAAGACGAGTGTCATGTCGTAAGCAATATGCCTATGCCCAAATTTGTTCCCCTGCCGCCTTCTTTTTCAGGAGGCCGGGACGGAGCACTGTATTTTAAAAGGGAGGATCAAAAAGAACGTACCTGGCATCTTAAGTTCTGCTTTGATCTTGAAAACTTAGGCCCCCTTGAAATACGGGCAGAAGCTAAGTTTCCTGAAATTAAGCTTGCCTTTACCGCACCTTACCCAAAAACTTTGCAGATGGTAAGAACCCTTCTGCCAACCCTTAGAGAAAAACTTCAGGAAATCGGCGTTACCACCACAAGCTCCTTTCTAAAAGAAGCTCAGGTAAGCTTTGATGAGGATAAACGAAAAATTACTCTGACCCCGGAAGAGGGGTTCAGCGTTACGGTATAGGGATCTTATGAAAAAGCGTTATACCAGTTCAAGCAGGGCTGCCGCCTTAAGTTATGATGAAGACTTAGGAAGGGCACCTTTTATAGCCGCCAAGGGCGATGCTGAGCGGGCTGATGCCATTATTGCCATGGCAGAGGAACTTGGCCTTTACATTCATGAGGATGAAAATCTTTTAAATGAATTAAGCAGCCTCGATGAAGGTCAGGAGGTACCTCCTCAGCTTTACGGAGTTATTGCCACCATATTGGCCTTCAGCTACGCCATGCAGGGCAAAACCCCGCAGGCCTGGACCAGGCGTGACGGCACCAGGGCCATTAATCTAAAAGCCTAAAATCCCAGAAGAAAACGCTCAAAATCATTGGCCTGTGACTCTATGAGGGTGCGATCTCCGCTGTCAGGCTTGGTTCCCTGCTGCTCGTGCACTCTTTCAGGTTCTGAAGGCTTAAGATCGGGCTTTGTACTGCTTTCAAATGCAGATGCAGATGCTCTGTCAACCCTGTTACTGCCTGCAGCAGGGGGCACCCCTGAAGGATTATAGGGAACATTTAAATCATAACAGGGCCTGATTTTGGCTATCTTGTCCTCACGGACGGGCAAAAGAGCAAGCCCGGTTTCCCTGCACTGATCCTGAACTATCTGACCATTACGGTCAAAGTTTACAAACTTTATACCGGCAGGACGGTTAAGCTCCAGAGAGTTGACCCCCCTTTCCTTAAGGTAAGCGGAATATACCCTCAAAGGCCCTGAAGAACCGTAAAGTCCCGTGGGCTTGAAGACATCAAAACCTACCCAGGTGGTAACCAGCTCATCAGAATCCATCCCCACGGCCCAGGTATCCCTGCTGTCATTGGTGGTGCCGGTCTTAGATGCTATGACAACCCCGGGGAAAAGTGAATTCAAATGCCTTCCCGTGCCGCTGTGGGTTACCTCGGTCATGGCATATAAAGTAAGGTAGGTATCTTTAGGATCTAAGGTGCGCTCTCCTGCCATGGCCTCCCTTTCATATACTATGCTGCCGTCCTTTACCACGGTACGAAGTGTGGTTAAATTCTGGTAGACTCCATCAGTTGCCATTGAGGCATACATGGCATTAAGCTCATAAGGGGTACACTCTAATGTCCCCAGCAAAAGCGAAGGATACAAAGGCAAATCCTTGTCAACCCCGACCTTTTTTAAGGTAGCGGTAAAATTGGAAAGCCCGCTGTCCATGCCGATGCGCACCGTGGGAACATTTAAAGATCTGGCCATTGCGGACAAAACTGTAATAGGTCCCCTGAACTTATTGTCATCATTTTTGGGAGACCACATCCTGCCGTCTGAAAGACGCACAGTAAGTGGGGAATCCTGCACAATGGAGCCTAAATGAAAGCCGCGGTTAAAAGCCGTTAAATAGACAAAGGGCTTAACCAGAGAGCCTATCTGCCTTCTGCCTTCAATTACCCTGTTAAAACCGTCATATTTGGGGGTCCTGCTTCCCACCACGGCGGAAACCTCGGCCGTGCGCCAGGAACTTACCAGCATGGCAGCCTCAAGGCCCTGAAGCCCCCTGCTTTTTTCTATTTCATCAAGCTGCTCGGCCACAGCCTTTTCAGCGGCAGCCTGGGCCTGGGGATCCAAGCTTGTAAAGATCCTGATGCCGTTTCCTGATAAAAAGTCAGGACCGAATCTTGAGGATATCTCATGCTTTAAAACTCCCATAAAAGCCGGGGTTTTGCTGTAATTCATTGATCCTCTTTCAATGACATTAAGGGGCCTTGCCGAATATTGGGCAAACTCAGCCTCAGTGATCCTGCCCCTGCTCCTTAGCACCTCAAGTACGGTATTGCGCCTATTTAGGGCATTTTCAGGCCGGCGCCAGGGATCATAATAGGAAGGGCCTTTGATTAAACCTACTAAAAGGGCCATTCTATCCAATGAAAGCTCTGATACCGGAACGCCAAAGTAAAAGTACGACGCCAGACCAAAACCATAAATCCCTGCATTGCCGTTCTGCCCCAAGTAGATCTCATTCATATAAGCTTCTAGGATCTGATCCTTGGTGTAGCGATGATCCATGATCATCGCCATGATAAGCTCCTTGAGCTTGCGCGAATAACTTTTTTCGCTGGTCAGAAAATAATTTTTAACCAGCTGCTGGGTAATGGTACTGCCGCCTTCGACCACCTTTCCTGCCAGAAGATTTTTTATAAAGGCACGTCCTATAGCAAAGATATTGATGCCGATGTGGGAGTAAAAGCGCCGATCTTCAATCTCAAGCAAGGTGGTAATCAGCTCATCAGGCACCTCATCAAGGTTAATGAAAATACGATCCTCTTTAGGATCAATACGATTGATGCGATCAAGCAGCACAGGATCCATACGCGCATAGGCAAGATCCGTATTAGTATCAGCATTAGCAAGCCTTTCTACCCTGTTGCCATCAAATTCTATAAACAATGACATCCTGTTTTCATCACCATCCGGGAAGGAAAAGGGTCTTTTGATGACAATAAGTCTGTTGGTTTTGGGATTAACGGCGTATTCTCCGGGATGAGAGGGAGAATCAACTTTGCGGTATTTTAAAAGTTCAAGCTCATAGAGCATCTGCTCTAAAGAAAGACGCTGCTCAGGATAAAGCTCAAGAGGCCTTGAGTAAACCACGGCAGGAAGCACCCACTTATCATCAACCTCATATTCTTCCATTACCACGGCATCAAAATAGATAAAAAAGCCTGAAAGGACGATAAGCCCGGCTAAGGCAGCCTTAAGTGCAAAAAAAGAAAGTTTGCGCTTTAGTCTGCCAAAGCATCCTGCAGCCTTTAAAGTCCCGCTGCCTGACGTATTGCTGTCCTGTGCCTCCTTTAAGCCAGGTTCTCCTTGATCCGTCAACCCTGGATCTTTTTCCTCAATTAAGGGATCTTTAACTGCCACATCATCCTCTGATGATAGGACGGATTCTTCCCTTACCTTGGATTCTTTCTCAAATTCAGGTTCAATCCCAGGCTCTGCTTTAAGGTTCTTATCATTAAGGAGGGGATCTGATCTTAAGATCCCAGGGGGCTCATCATCAGATTCCAAGGCAGGCTCACTTTTTTTTAAAGATGCTTTTTGTTGAGAGCCTAAAAGTTCTTGTGAAAAGGAGGCCAGCGGATCCTCATTATCTTCAGTTCCTGGGATAATTTGCGATAATTCCCCTGCCTTATCTAAGATATCCTGCTGTTTTTCTGGCTTATTATTCAGGATGTTACCAGCAGATCCCTCTCCTTGCTCCTGCTGTAAAGTAACATCCTGATCTTCCTTGGGGCTGTATGAGAGTATCTTGTAAAGGTCGCTCAAATTGGAGTCTTGATTATCCTTCTGCCGCATTTTCACCCGCCCCTATCCAATGGCACAAGATTATATCAAAACACCGGGATGGTGCCTGAAGAAAAACTACGGCTTACGATTCTAACAATGATTAATCTTATGCCGCTGCTTTTCCTGAGATTTTGGCAGCAGATCTTATTAGAAGGCGGCT
>CAYNSI010000087.1:0-8411 GCA_964399665.1 uncultured Enterobacterales bacterium
TGCAGCTATAAATCTTCTACTTAACAATAAGTTAGTGCACTTAGCCTGTCCTGCTTTTTAAGCCTCTTGCAATTTATTGCAGGCGGCTAAAATGGGTGCGCCTATGTTATGGCAGCAACAGCACTGCTAGATCTTGTAAGCCATGGTAAGGTTAGGCTCGTAAGCTGGATCTTCTTAGCCTACAACTTAAATCAGGTGCTATACTAGCCAGACTTTGGCAAAAGGAAAAGAACTTGTGATAAGCCTTTCTCAAGTAACTCTAATGCGCGGTTCCCGCTGTCTTCTTAATAAAGCTGGCGCTGTCATCCATGAAAAACGCAAAGTGGGAATCATAGGGCGCAACGGCTGCGGCAAATCATCCTTATTTGAAGCCATCAAAGGAGAACTTGATGTAGAGCACGGAACCATAGCAGTCCCCGGTGAACTTAAGATCGCCTTTGTCTCCCAAAGTACTCCGGCACTTGATACTCCTGCCATTGACTATGTGATTGACGGCGATGCTGCACTGCGTGACCTGCAGCTTGCACGGGATGAAGCTGAAAGAAAAGGCGACGGCAGTGAAATTGCCTTAATAGAAGACCAACTGGGGATTGCTGGTGCCTGGACCATAAAATCCCGCAGCGAACAGCTTTTGCAAGGCCTGGGCTTTGCAGAGCATGATTTTTCCCGTAAGGTTAAAGATTTTTCAGGCGGCATGCGCATGAGGCTTAATTTAGCCCGGGCATTAATTGCCAAATCCGATTTGCTGCTTTTAGATGAACCTACCAATCACCTGGATCTTGATGCGATCTTTTTTCTGCAAAGTTTACTTAAGGCCTATCAAGGTACCATAATGTGCATATCCCATGACAGAAGCTTTTTAGATTCATTCTGCACGGATATTCTGCACTTTGAAGACAGCACCCTGGTGATGTATCACGGCAATTATTCGGACTATGAAAGATTAAGGGCAGAAAGGATCAAAAGAGAAAAGGCCGCCCGCAAAAAAGAAGAGGCCCTGTTATCCCATATGCAGGCTTTTGTTGAGAAGTTTCGCTATAAGGCAACCAAAGCCCGCCAGGCCCAAAGCCTCATCAAGGCTATGGAAAAATTAAAACTTACTGCAGTAACTTCAGAAGAATCGCCTTTTTCTTTTAGTTTCAGAGAGCCGGAACGCACCGCTCAGATCATCACCTCCTTTAATGATGCCTCCATGGGATATGACACCAAAATCGTACTTGAAAAGGTAAATTTACAGATCTTAAGAGGAGATCGCATCGGACTTTTGGGCAAAAACGGTCAGGGCAAGTCAACCCTTATTAAAACCTTGGCAGGTCAAATTGCCCCTGTAAAAGGTACTGTAACCCTGGGCAAAGACCTTAAAATAGGTTACTTTGCTCAACATGAACTTGAAACCCTTGATGAAGAAAAATCCCTGATAGATCATTTAAGAAAACTGGATCCTGATGCCAGGGAGGCGGATTTAAGAAACTTTTTGGGATCTTATGCCTTCAGCGGATCTTGCGTATTTGAAAAAGTAAAAAATCTCTCAGGCGGGGAGCAGGCAAGATTATGCCTTGCCCTCATTGCCTATCAAAGGCCCAACCTGCTGCTGCTTGATGAGCCTGCCAATCATCTTGATATTACCATGCGCGAGGCCTTGACCCTGGCACTGTCCAGCTATCCTGGTGCATTGGTGCTGGTCTCACATGACAGACATCTTCTTGAGGCTGCAGCTGACACACTGTGGCTTGTAGATGAAGGCAGGGTTACTGAATTTGACGGCAGTTTGGATGATTACCAAAATCTGCTGTTGGAAAAAAACCGGGCCTCAAAGGAAAAGAAAAATTCAAATCTTAATGACTTAAGCCAGTCCCCTACAGGCTTTAAGACCAGAGAGCAAAAAAGAGCCGAGGCAGCATTCAGGGCCGGATTAAGACCCCTTAAACTTGAGATAGAAGCTCTTGAAAAAAGTATAACCTGCAATCAAGAGCGGATTGCTGCCATTGATGGAATCATGCAGGATCCTGCTTTATATACTGATGAAAAACGCCGGGGGGAATTGGAACATCTGGTGATTGAAAGGGCCAATCTTCAAAAAGACCTCACCAGAATAGAAGAGTCCTGGCTTTTAAAGCAGGATGAGCTTGATAAAGCGCAAAGGAACAAAGCATGCTAAGCTACCGCCATGCCTTTCATGCCGGAAATCATGCCGACGTTTTAAAACACCTGACCTTATGTCTGCTTTTAAGACACCTTAACAAAAAGGATAAGCCTTACTTTATCCTGGATACCCATGCAGGAGCAGGACTTTATGATCTTACAGGCAAAATGGCCCAGAAAAACCGTGAATATCGAACTGGTATTTTTAAGATCCTCTCTGATAAAAAACTTATCAGTGCAGTTCCTGAATTTTATGAGATCTTAAAAAGTGTCAATTCCCCAACAAATAAAAGCAAAGACGGCAGCACTTCCTTAAATCAGACTTTGCAAGATCAAAACAGCAGCACATTTTCAAAGGACTTTACGCTTGATTACTACCCGGGATCTCCTTTTATTGCTGCCTCCATGTCAAGGCCTCAGGACTTAATAACTCTTACAGATCTGCATCCTACAGAATATCAAAATCTTGTGCAGCTTTTTAAAACTAACCGCAAAGTCACAGTAAGACAAATTGATGCTGTCAAGGCTTTAAAATCAGTGCTGCCGCCTCCTATAAAACGCGGGTTGGTATTTATAGATCCCCCCTATGAAGTGGCCAATGAATACCGCATGATCCTGCAGGCCCTAAAAGAAGGGATCGCCCGCTTTAATACCGGGATCTTTGCCCTTTGGTATCCTGTGTTGTCAGAAAGCCTTAACTTTTCCCAACATTTGGTGCACAAGGCAGCCCAATTTAATCTGCCCTTACTGCAGGCACAGTTGACTGTAAGCTATCAAAATGAGCAAAGAGGGATGACAGGATCAGGAATGCTTATTTTCAACTATCCCTACCTTATTGAAGAATCCTTTAAAGTAATTTTGCCAAGGCTATGCCGCGCTCTTGCAGTAAACCAAGAGGCCTGCTTTAATCTAAACATTCTGGTAAAACATCCCTGACCTGCCCTTTCATCCTCAGGCAGGGTTCACCAGCACGGGAGGCTCTTCTTAAGAAAAATCGCCGAGAATGCGTTATGTGGAATTTTAAAATTCCTGCTAACACTTCAATGCAGTTAGGGTACAAAATGTACCCACAACTGGGAGCAGGAACATTATTTACCGGTGATGCTCTTAATGTTCTGCAAAAATGCCGTGGTGTCCAGAAAAAAGTTCGGATACGCCTTCTTGATGTCTTTCAACGAGCCTGCGGACATCAGCACGATTGCGACATTTTCATCGTTCTTGGTATCTACCTCCTTCGCCCTGTAGAAGATTTCGGCGTCTTGGGCTTCCTTGAATGCTGTCAACCATACTCGCTTCTCAGAGATGAAAAGCTGAAGGACGTGGTAGCCGTCATATTTTTTAGTGACGGTGTCAATGTGATGCGCAGAGACCGCAACACCTTCGAGTTGAGCAACAAGGCTCTTTTCTCTGTCAATTTCATGCAGACTTTCAATCAAGGCTTCTTTTGAGGCGTCTTCAAAGCCGGGTGGCACAGGCTGCCCCTCTTCCAATGCAAAAAGAGCGCTTACTGTCCTGAAAAACTTCTTTGTCAGCTCATCACCCTGCCCGGCTTTAAGTGATGATTTTTGAATCATGCCCAACGTCTCGACGGTTGTAGCCCATGAATGCTGCAGGCGGGTTCGGATTTGAATTTCAAGCCGCAAGCCATTGAGTTCTTCATGAGTGTTGTTTTGGTAGCGTATGACCTGATGCAGGCTGCGATAGCCGTCCTGTTTCGGCTTCTTAATATAATCGTGAGGCGGCAGCTCAAGCTGATGTTTGAACCGAGCAGAATGTGACATTAGACTGTACAGCTTATACACGTCATCGATGCTGCCAACGATCACCCGAAGACCGCCGATATCTTGCATGCGGTCAAGGGACATGCTCTCAAAGCGCTTAAGTTTTTCGACTATTGACGGAGTGCGTTTCAATCTCTGAGCTACAATCGGCCCTGCAAACTTTTTTTTCTTCAGAATGCCGCGCAGATACGATTGCAGCGTATTGATAGGGTACGCATGCAATGCCCGCCATTTGGAGAGCGTGCTCATAGCTTCTTCTTCGGTCATAATGTCGGAGCGCCCAGTAAGAACGTTCCCAGCTTTTCTGACCATTTTCTTTGATGGTACAACAAATATCTGTGATGGCGACATCGCTGGCTCCCACATACATTAACTGAGAAAAGTGCTGCTCCAGTCTTGCAAAGTCAATAAAAACGCCGCTTCCTCGAATATGCATCCTTGCACGCCTTTGATCGGGTTCTCACGCCCTCGCTTCGATAAGTTATGTTGAATTCAACATAAGCAGTCTTATGTTAACTTTTAATTTCTGTTTTGCTTTCTTTGCAAAACCGCATTCCCATGCGGCTCTATTTTCAGAAAGGTTAACATAACTATTGGCTGTTTTTAAGCCCGATTGTGCTGAAAAACTGAGCTTCGTCCATATCTTCCTTAACCCGTTTATCACCACTTTGAATCCTGTTTAGATTGTACTTTATCATCCGCTTTGATTTTGCCAACTCTATCTTAATGGCTTCAGGACTTGATTTGGCTCAGATTTAGGTGGACAACAAAGAGCTAGATCCTAAAAGAACTGCTGTATGATCCAGGTATACATGGACCGCCGGCGTGGCCTTGTGATGCTATTAAAAGTTTGAAGATATTTACAGTCTGAGGAGAAAAAGTTATGTTAACCATGCTCAAGGTAGAATCGCACGGGAATGTGGTTTTGCAAAGAAAACAAACAGAAGTTAAAAGTTAACATAAGTTGTTCGCCCTTGGGAAAGCTGGTACAAATTCGTCCGGCTTGTCCAATCGGATTATCCAGCCTTGGCAAGAGATCCTTTATCCCTGCAGAAGATCCTAATTTCATACCTGCGGCAGTGACTTTGGCATTGCAAACAAACCCCGACTTTGCGCCGGGGAAAGACATTAGGATTTGTTTTGACAGCTTCATTCTATTAAAAGACCCAAAAATTAGCAACAGCTAACTTAAGTTAGTCTTAGCTTATCACATTTTCGGCAACTGGGATTTTTGCAGGCAGTTCCACATTATTTTTAACCCAGGTCAAGGCTCTCATAGCATTTAATACTGCAAGAATGCACAGTCCTACATCACCTAAGATTGCCAGCCAAATTCCCGCAAAACCTAAAGCCCCCAGGATTAATATCAAAAGTTTTACGCCGATTACCAGGATCATATTCTGCATTGCAAGGTTTAAGGTCCTGCGGGACAGAACAATAGCATCGCCAATTTTACGAAGATCATCCTTCATGACAACTACATCCGAGGCCTCAACGGCAGATGCTGAACCAAACTGTCCCATGGCAATGCCGACATCAGCTGCTGCAAGTACCGGAGCATCATTAATACCATCCCCGACAAATCCTGTTAACCCGTTGTCCTCTTTGATCTTTTTAAAAACAGTAAGCTTATCTTCAGGCAGCATTTGAGCATAACATTCTAAAATACCAAGGTGTGATGCGATATCAGCTGCAACCTCCTTTCTGTCCCCCGTAATCATGGCAGTTTTGATCCCAAGACCTTTAAGCCTTGCAAACAGGGGGGCCGCCTCCTGCTTTATGTCATCTTTTAGCACCACAAGCCCGATTAGAAGCCCATCTTCTACAATATAAATTTCAGATCCTTTGCTTTCTGCCTTAAGGTCTATTTTGACACCAAGTTTTTTGGCATATTCAGGCCGGCAGGCGGTAATCTCCCTTCCGTTAATAATTCCCGTGATTCCAAAACCTGCAATTTCCCTGACATCAGATACTGTAGGAACTTTAATATTATTTTCCCTGCCGAATGCTGTAACAGCAGCTGCCAGAGGATGCGAACTTTGAGACTCCAAGGCACAAAGACAGCTTAAGGCATGATCCTTTGTTACCTTAACCTCAATTACCCTGAATCTTCCTGCGGTAACAGTTCCTGTCTTGTCAAAGCACAATGCCTTAACCCTGGCAAGATTTTCAAGAAAAATAGAGCCTTTTATCATTACCCCGATCCGCGAGATGACGCCTATGCCGCTGAAAAAAGTCAGGGGAACCGACAGCACCAGAGCGCAGGGACAAGAAATTACCAAAAAGACCAGGGCTCTTTCCATCCAGTCAGCAGCCTTTGCTTCAGGCACTACCAGGGGAACCATGGCAAGGAGTACGGCAAAGAACACCACAACCGGGGTATACCACACGGCAAAGCGGCTTATCAGGGCTTCAGGACGTGATTTGTTGGCAGCAGCATCTTCGATAAGATTAATAAGTCTTGTAATCGAGCTGTTGCGATAATCTGAGGTGACCTTAAGATCAATGACCTCCAAAAGATTGATCCCCCCCGAGGGGATTTCATCTCCTTTTTTAAAAACAGCAGGCAAAGACTCCCCCGTTAAAGCAGCCAAATTGACGGAGGCATTGTTTGACAACAGGATCCCGTCAAGTGCGACGGCCTCACCTGCCCTTACTCTGATAACCTGCCCTGCTTTGACCATACGGGGCTTGACCTGCTCTTCCGTGCCGTCTTCTTTAACAAGCCTTGCAAAGGAAGGTTTTAATTTTATAAGTGAGGTGATCTCATCGCGGGATCTTCCTGAGGCATACTCTTCAAATAAATTGCCTATTTTATAGAAGATCATCACAGCCAAAGCCTCAGGATAATCGCCAAGTGCAAAGGCCCCCAAAGTGGCAATGGTCATTAAAAACTGCTCGGACATCCTAAAACGCTTAAACAAGGTTTTAAAGGCACTTGACACCACATCAAAGGAGACCAAAACATAGGCAGTAAAAAAGATGATTAAATCAAGATGTAAAGGCAAGTCTTCCCTGAATACAAGCAGCAGGAACATAGCTGCAAGAGCAGAGACTAAAATTATCCTGTCCTTGGGCTTAATACTTTTTATGATCCCCTTCATACCAGGCTCCTTTAAGGTCAGTCTCTGATGCTTACGGTAATCCCATCCTCAAAAGAATCGATGATCTCTTGAAGAGAAGAGACCATCTTTTCTTCGTCGCCTTCAGATTCGGTATCCACTACCAGCAGTCCTGAGGCAAAATTAATGGAAGCATCCTTGATGCCGGCAGTTTTTTTGATCTTTTCCTCAAGCTTTAAGGCACAATGGGGACAATCAAGTCCATTGATATTACAGCGAATTTTCATAATTTATCCTAATTCTTGCATGATGTTTACAATATTTGAACAATCGTTCAATCGTTGTAAGAATTATAACCAATATCAGACAGCAGTAAACACCCTTGATGCAAATATTTTGCATCAAGCCACTTTTACCTTGAGGATTGCACACTATATGCGCACTCTGGCATGTGGATGGCGGATGGTGCGGATAAGCTTTATTTGATTGGGCGGCCTAAAATGGGCCCTAAGAAGACGGGATCATAACAGTCTGGGATTAAAACTGGCTTTTACGATGATTAAAAGATGACTAAACAGCTTTAGGCAGGGGTAATCTGCCATAGGCTCATAGCATTCTTAACGCAGTGCGCAGTAATTTGCAGAAAAGAAACAGCCCTGCCGGGCAGGAGTTGCGGCAGGGCCTTGTTATTTTCTAATCCGGGTTTTGCTATTATGAACCCAGGAGTGTTAATGCCAGCTGTGGTCTGGAGTTGGCCTGTACCAGCATTGAGGTTGAAGCCTGCTGAATGATGCTCTGCTGTGTCAAGGTTGCAGTCTCTTCAGCATAGTCGGCATCACGAATACGAGATCTGGCATCTGACATATTGGTGATAATGCTCGACTGGTTGTTAATAGTCGATTCCATACGGTTCTGGACAGCACCAAGTTCGGCACGTTTGGAGTCAACAACAT
Source organism: uncultured Enterobacterales bacterium (assembly GCA_964399665.1). Taxonomy (GTDB): domain Bacteria; phylum Pseudomonadota; class Gammaproteobacteria; order Enterobacterales; family Succinivibrionaceae; genus Avisuccinivibrio_A. The sequence goes on from CAYNSI010000087.1 coordinate 7,939, forward strand.
TTATCATCGCATCCACAGCTTCAATTGTCATCTGGGCAGAATCAGCAGTAGTTACTGAGAACCGGGTACCCCCGGCAGTACCAATATTATCATCCCAAACAAGTCCAGATGTTGTACCTACACCTGCAGTACCTGTGCCGAGATTGGCGTCAACGTCAAGACCAGCCTGAGATGTAATACCTGACAAAGTAAAAGCTGCTGAGAAACTTACTGACAGTGTATCGAAAGAGTATGCTCCTATTTGGAATGATATAACACCACTGGAACCAAGAAGACCATCAAATTCATAAGAAGTGGTGGTGTCAACACCATTGCTGTAGTTTAGCATGGTAGAACCATTGTAGGAGGTCTTACAGGCAATACGAGTAATTTCCTCTGATAACTGAGTAATTTCTTCCTGGATGGACTGACGATCAGATTCAGTATTAGTTCCGTTAGCTGCCTGAACTGCCAGGGTACGGATACGCTGGAGC
>CAYNSI010000088.1:0-8370 GCA_964399665.1 uncultured Enterobacterales bacterium
CATCGTCGTACTTTACTCCTGTAATGGACACCTGCATAGGCAGGCGTGATACTTTAGGGTCTTGTCAGAAAAATGTTGTTAGTGCCAGCTGATAAGCTTATGGAGCCTTATGGGGTAGAGACAAAGAAAGCTAAAAGTTCAAGGGAAAACTTTCAGCTTCAGAATTTCTATTTAATTGCTTATTTGGCAAGGGCCTTTACCTCCTTCCAGACATCATCGTCCACAGGAACTCCGTGCTCCAAATTATGGGCTCTGGTATCCCTGCTCCGCTGTCCCGGAAAAGTCACCCTGCCACCTTCCCTGTCAGGAGTTGAGCCGTTGACATAATCCCCAATTGCAGCTGTAAGTTTCTCACAGTTTTCAAGACCACCAAAGGCATTTGGATCAAAACAAATAAAAATTTGCGAAGCTCCAGTACAAGATCCCCTTTGAATCCTGTCTATCTTATAGGTGGGATTGCCTTCTGAAAGAAAGGCTGCAAAAGCATCGAGCAAAATTGCAAAGCCAGAACCCTTCCAGTATCCTGTTGGGAGGATGCGCATTGATTCTTCAATGGCTCCAGGATCGGAAGTAAGTTTGCCGTTCTTGTCAAACCCCCCAGGAAATGGCAGTTGCTCTCCTTTTAATCTTGTTACCTGCAATTTCCCGTATGAGTATTGAGACATTGCCATGTCAAGAATCATAGGTCCGTTTTTGCCAGGTATGGCCATTACGTAGGGATTATTTCCTACTCGGTTTGATTCAGCGCCCCAGGCGGGCATACATGCTTCGGTATTGGTCCAGGAGATCAAAGCCATTCCTGACTTTGCCGCCATGTAACCGTAAGTACCGCCTCTCATCCAATGAGTAGTATTACGGAGCCCTACCATGCCCATACCAAACTCCCTTGCTTTTGCAATTGCAGTATTGGTGGCATAAATTGCATTTAAAATACCAATACCCTGATTGCCGTCCTGGATTACTATCGGCCCGTGGTCTTTTACAACACTGACATCTGCTTTAATGTCAACAAAGCCTTTTTTAACATAGTCGCAAAAACGCGGGACTCTGTTAAGTCCATGAGAATAGATCCCTTCCAGGCTTGATTCAGCATGAACTGCAGCACATGTCTCTGCCTGCTCATCGGTAAGTCCTACATTCAAAAAAGCTTTTTTAATGGTTGCCTTAAGCTCGGAAAATTCAACGGTACTCATGTATGCTCCCTAAAGCATGGGCAGGATCTAACCCTGCCCAGCTTTTAGTGATTACTCCTGCAAAGCAGCTTCTATGCGCTTTAAGAGCTCATCGCCGTTTTGATCAATGTAGAACTGACTTACGGCTTCAAAAGTAGCTTCTCTGAAGGGGATGGGATCTACTTCATAGACAACTTCCATTCCATAGCTCTTCATCTCATCTACCTGCTCATTGAGCTTGTCAAGATTGACCTTGCGCTGATAGTTGGCACCGTCACGGGCAGCCTGGACAATGATTTCCTGCTGCTCGGGGGTTAGTCCGTCAAATTTGTCCTTGTTCATTGCCATAAGCAGAGCAGTGTACTGGTGATTGGTAAAGCTTAAGTACTTCTGCACTTCAAAGAACTTGGATGAATACGTAACACCGATTGGGTGGTCCTGGGCATCAACGGTACGGGTCTCAAGCGCCGTGTAAAGTTCGCCTACAGTCATGGGAACAGGATTTGCGCCCAAAGTTTCAAAAAGTTTTACTGACATCGGGTTGCCCGGGACACGCATTTTAAGACCTGCAACATCCTCAGGCTTGGTTATGGGATGACGGTTATTGGTCATTTCCCTGAAGCCGTTGTCCCAGAAAGCCAGTCCCTTGATATTGACACCTGCAAGACCATCCAAAAGATACTGGCCGATTTCACCGTCAAGAATTTTAAAGGCCTGTTCTCTTGAAGTGAAAAGATACGGGATATCAATAACATTAAGTTCTGTTGACAATCCGGATGCATTATTTGACCCGGTGATAATCATATCAATGGTGCCATTGCGTACGCCATTGATAAGAGCCTGGGCACCGCCTAACGTTGAGTCGGGAAAAAGTCTTATTTCAATTTCACCGCCTGTTTTCTCCTCAACAATGCGCTTGAACTCTTCAGCAGCAATATGCTGACTGTCAGTGCGCGGGGTTTCATACCCTAACCTGAAAGTTACTGCCTGTGCTGCATTGAGGGCAGCTGCAGCAACAACTGCTGCACATGATACGGCAACAACTTGTGCAAGCTTGGTCAATTTTTTCATATCAACCTCCTACAATAATGGAAAGAGTCAATTTATTTTAAATTCGTTAGTTACCTAAAATCCATCCTAATGGCACAGTAATCAATGCCGGGAAGAATAGGAAGAGTATCAGCATAAAGATAAGCCCGATAAGATACGGGAATACCCCTACTGCTGCCCTGTCAAAAGGCATTTTGGTGACCCCTGCTATAACATTGAGCACATTGCCTACAGGCGGTGTTATCAGGCCTATTGAGCAGTTGATGATGAACATTACCCCGAAATAGACCGGATCAATTCCTGCCTCATAGACAATAGGCATTAATACCGGACAGAGAATAAGCACTGTCGGAGTCAAATCCATTACCATGCTCACAAGGAAGAGCAGCACCATGATAAGGGCCATCAAGAGCATGGGACTTCCGATAAAAGGTGACAACAGATCCGTAACCATGTTGGGAAGCTCTGCTATAGTCATAAGCCAGGCGGAAACCTGGGCAGCGGCCACCAGAAGCATTACTACCGCGGTGGTCTTGCAGGACTCAAGCAGGACCTTGTAAAGAAGTTTTATCTTCATTTCCCTGTAGACGCATACCGAAATAAACAGGGCATAAAAGGCTGCCACTACACCGGCTTCTGTGGGAGTAAAAATACCGAACCTAAAACCTACAATGATGATCATAGGAAGGAATAAGGCCCAGATTGAGGTCCTGAAAGAATACCATAATTCACTGGCAGTAGCCTTGGCCATAACCTCAGTTTTCATGCGCTTTGCCAGAAAATACCAGATAAAACAGAGCATAAGTCCAATCATGATGCCGGGGGCAATGCCTGCCAAAAACAGACGGGAAATAGAAACGCCTGATGCCACACCAAAGATAATAAAAGGAATCGACGGCGGGATAATTGGGGCAATAATACCTCCTGATGCGATAAGACCTGCGGTTTTTTCAGGCTGATAGCCTGCCTTTTTCATCATAGGATAGAGCATCGCACCTACTGCTGCAGTATCTGCCACGGCTGAACCTGACAAGGATGCCATGATCATGGCAGCTAAAATGGCCACAAATCCAAGACCACCGTTTAAGTGTCCTACAAGCTTCATGGGCAGATCGATGATACGCTTGGAAAGGCCTCCTACATTCATGATCTCGCCTGCCAGAACAAAGAATGGAATGGCAAGCAGCGAAAAGTTATTGGCACCGTTGATTAAGTTTTGAGCCATGATTTGGGCATCAAAGAAATCAAGGTGAAGCATCAAAATCACTGCTGTTACCATAAGGGCAAAAGCTACCGGCACTCCTATTGCAATACACCCTAGAAGCGAACATAAAAAAATTGCCAGTGTCATGGTTATCGTTACTCCCTAATGTCCGTATAAATTTTTCCAAGGCAGATTAAAAAGAGTCCGCAGCCTCCTATAACCCCTGAAATATAGACATAGGACATGGGGATCATGGTTACGGGAGATAACTCATAAACACCAAGTTCCGTAAGAAGCCAGCTTCCTCTGATAATTAAGGAACAGCACAATAAAATAAGAAGATCTACTACAATCTTAGCTGCCTTTTGAATTTTTATATGGAATTTTTCCATGATGAAATTGACGGCGATATGCTGATTTTCAAGATAAGCAAGAATTGCCGCTACGAAGGTCAGCCACACAAATAGATAGCGTGATAATTCCTCAGAGCTTGTGATACTGGAGTTAACCGTGTAGCGCAGCACAACATTGGCAAACACCATCACTGCCATGACAGACATGATGACCACGCTGAACACTTCCATAAGCTTGATTACAAGCTTCCCTAAAGATTGCATAAAGATGCCCCCCAGTTTAATTTGACAAACGCGCCGCAGGTGCGGCTCACTTTAAAGACTAACTGTGAATATACACACAAAAGACTATAAGAACTGTGATCCTAGTAATAAAAACGAAACACCGTTTTATAAAGTAAAACAATAGACGTTTTTATAATCAAATAGTTATCTTAAAACGCTGTTTTAGCACCTTAGTTTAGATAATTATTTTGCGATTAGTTTAAGTTAAAATTCTTTCATCTAAAAAAGAGTGTTGTGTCATCACATTGGTAAGAACTGCCGGCATAAGGCGGGTTAATTTCTTATTAAAATGACAGGTACGGCATATAAATAATGATAAGAAGTCTTTAGACCTCTTTTGCAACACAAATTGCAAGGATAAGGATATACAGGAGATCGTATGCTTACGGGAAACATCGCCAATCCTGAAGTAATGAAACTTCCAAAAGCTGTCATCCTGGGATTAAATTTTTTGCGTCAAAACGATCTTACCGCCTTAGAGCCCGGGGAAATCGAACTTAAAGGCCGGGAGCTTTATGTGCAGGTTTTGGATCTTACAACCAAACCAAGATCGCAGTGCCCTCTGGAGTCCCACCGCTATTATATTGATCTGCAGTATCTTGCCAAAGGCAAGGAGCTGATAGGCTATGCTCCAGATCTGGGGCTTGCAGTTCCTAAAGACAGCCGCCTTCCCAATCGGGATATTATTTTTTATGACAGCGCTCCTTTTGAAGGAACCATCGTCATGGCAGAAGGATCTTATGCCCTTTTCTATCCATTTGATCTTCATCGTCCCGGTATTGCCCCCGACGATATCCCGGGACAAATCCGCAAGATAGTGGTTAAAATCGCTGTAACACTGATTAAATAAAAGCAAAGGAGTGACTATGTCAGCTAAATACTATGTTGGACTTTATCCTGCAGCCCCTTCATTTCACTATAAGGATGAAGCCAAAGAAAAGGAATTTTTTGCAAAGGTAACGGACAATCCTGATATTGCAGGACTTGAACAGCCCTGCCTTGATGAGTTCCATATTTTGGGAAATGATTTTCTTTTTAAAACAATTCCTTCTGAATGGAAAATCGTGGCAACCGCAGTAATGTACACCATGGGAAGACGTTCAAAGGAAGCAGGTTATGGTTTAGCATCCACTGATGAGGAAGGCCGTAAAAATGCCATAGCCCATTTAAGGCACATCAAAGAGCAGATGGATCTGGTTTCCAAAAAATACGGCCATAACAGGTTTACATCCCTTGAGATCCAGTCGGCACCGTTAAAAGGAAGCGATGACGTAGAAGGTGCCGCCCATGCCTTTATGCGCTCTTTAGCTGAAATTAAAGCATTAGATTTTCCCTGCCCTGTTGCTATAGAGCATTGTGACAGCATGACCTCTAATGCCCCGCACAAAAAAGCCTTTTTACCCCTTGAAACTGAAATTGCCATTGCAAAGGAACAGGGATTTAAACTTTGTATCAACTGGGCCCGCTGTGTCCTGGAAACTCCCGATTACAATACCGGCGCACCCGAAAAAGCCATCAAAGAATGTCTACAAGAAAATGTCTTGGGAGGCTTAATATTTTCTGGTACGGCAACAGGAGGAGACTGGGGGCCTTATGAAGACAATCATGCACCTTTTGCACCTTTCCCAGGTTCCCGCCTTAATGTCCCTGAAAGTCTTTTAACCGTTGAGTGTGCCGCAAATTGTCTAAATCTTGTAAAGGGCGCTCACCTAGATTTTGTAGGAGCAAAGCTTTTGGAATGCAAGGCCGATGCCCCGATAGATCATCGTGCCAATATCATTCTTGACTGCGTAGATGCCTTAAATTTGGCTCAAGGAGCATAAATGAAACAAATCCCTTGTTATTTGGGTATTGACTGCGGCGGCACCACCATCAAGGCTGGACTGTATGATGAAAAATGCGCAGAACTTGGCTCAGCGCGGGAGAATCTTAATTTCATAAGCCCAAGACCCGGTTATGGTGAAAGAGATCTGTACGAATTATCGGGTCAATGCGCTGCCGTAATCAAAAAAGCGCTTGAAAAAGCCGACCTTGATCCACAGTTTATAAAAGGCATTGCCATTACTGCCCAGGGTAAGGGCGTATATCCTATTGGCAAAGATGGACTGCCTCTTGGCAATGGGATCTTATCTGCAGATAGGCGTGCCATTGAGGTGGTGCGCTCCTGGCAGGAGCAGCAGATCCCTCAAACTATATATCCTAAAACGCGCCAGACTCTGTGGACGGGACATCCTGTATCCATTCTGCGCTATTTAAAGGATGCGGACAGAGCAAGATACGATGCCATAGATACCGTATTTATGGCTCATGACTACTTAAGATATTTTCTTACCGGCGAAAAAGGGGTTGAGATTACCAACATCTCAGAGAGCAATCTTTACAATATGAAAGAAGGCTCCTTTGATGAAGAGCTGGCTAAGATCCTCGGCATCGAGGAAAGTCTTGAAAAAATGCCGAAAATTGTTGGATCTACCGAGCTTTGCGGTAAAGTTACTCAAGATGCTGCCGCCAAAACCGGCCTTAAGGCGGGCACTCCCGTATTCGGAGGGATCTTTGACGTGGTGGGCATGGCCATAAGCTGCGGTCTTTACGATGATAAAGCCATAAACTGCGCCATGGGAACCTGGGCTGTAGCTACTGCCTTTACCGACAAGCTTGAAGATGATCCCCTGCCCTTTGTTTATGGGCGTCATGTCAAAGAAGGCACCTATATTATCCATGAGGCCAGCCCTACTTCATCGGGTAATTTAGAATGGGTCTGCGATACTTTAGGCGAGAATGATTTTAATAAGATTAATTCAGAAATTAAGGCTTTAAAAAAAGGCGGTACGGATCTGTATTTTATTCCCTTCTTATATGGTACCAATGCCTCACTGGATGCTACTGCAGGATTTTACGGTCTGCAGTCAATCCATACTAAAGCCGATCTGTTCCAAGCCTGCTTTGAAGGGGTGGTCTTCTCACATATTAAGCACTTAAACTCAATACGCAGGAAATTTAAAGACGCTGACAAGCTTATTATTACTGGAGGCTCTACCAACTCGGCAGAGTGGATGCAGATCTTCGCCGATGCTGCAGGACTTCCCGTGTACATGCCTCAAATTGAAGAAAACGGCTGTCTTGCCGCAGCCATGGTAGCTCAGGTAGGTAGCGGCCTGTATCCTTCCTTAAAAGAAGCCTACAGTAAAGCCGATTTTGAGGTAAAAACCATAACACCGGATCCAAAAGCTTTTGACGTTTATCAGGAAAAGCTTTCACGTTATCAGATCCTCGTTGAGTGCCTGGGGAATTTTCATAAACTTGCAGGAAAAAGACAATACCAAGGAGTGTAGATGAAGCCTTTATTACAAATTGCCCTGGATCATACTGATTTGGCAGAGGCCGTTGAAATTGCCGCAGCTGTAAAAGATGAAGTTGACATTGTAGAGGCCGGCACTATTTTATGCGTCTGTGCAGGCATTAATACCATCAAAATTCTGCGCCGATTATGCGGGGAGAAAAAGATCATAGTCTGCGACCTTAAAGTAGCTGATGCCGGTGATATCCTGGCCCGCCAGGCCTTTTCACACGGTGCCACCTGGATGACGGTAGTTTGCGCCGCCCCTGTTGCCACCATGCTTAAGGCAAAAGAAGTTGCCGATGCCCACAAAGGAGAGATCCAAATTGAGCTTTTTGGCAATTGGGATTTTAATGATGCCAAAAACTGGGTAAGTAACGGCATTACCCAGGCCATTTACCATCGCGGGCGCGATGCCCAGGCAGCAGGCCAAAGTTGGTCGCAGGCTGACCTTGATAAAATGAAGGCCTTATCTGACATAGGACTTGCCCTGTCCATTACAGGAGGAGTCAATGCTGAAGATCTGCATCTTTTTAAAGACATTAATGCCAAGTGTTTTATAGCTGGAAGAGCTATAGCCAAAGCTGCTGATCCTATAAAGGCATGCCGTGACTTTAAGGAGGCTATTGAGAGGATTTGGACTTCTTAAGTCTTCTTCTAGCACAATTTTGATATAGAGTAAGGGGACGGGATGGGGCCGCCAGCCATGCTTGCCGAACCTAATAAGTCTATCTTGGCATGAAAGGGGGGCAGACTCAAAGCCCTCCGTTTCATTACCTAAGAATATTCACATTCACTCTTCTCTTTAGGAACAGCCACCTTTAAGATTATCAAGCTGTTCTTCTGTTAAAGACAACTCTTCTAAACGCACGACCTCGCGCATGGGGAAAGACGCACTTTTTTTACCACTTTGCTGCTGCTCATTGACGATCACCATGACGCAGGGGACAATGGTAAGAGGCTCAATCA
>CAYNSI010000089.1:0-8242 GCA_964399665.1 uncultured Enterobacterales bacterium
TTGAGCCTCTGACCATTGTGCCCTGCGTCATGGTGATCGTCAAAGAGCCGCACAGAGATGAACAAAGAACGCCCTCAATGCTGAAGGAAGTCGTGCGTTTAGAAGAGCTGTCTTTGACAGAAGAGCAGCTTGATAAGCTTAAAGGTCGATGATCCTAAAAGATAAAAGCCGCCTTTTGCAAAAGATCTCTTGTCAAAATTCTTGTTAATGTTTGTTCAAATTTGATCCTTTGTTCAAGTTTTAGAAAATAGATACTGACACAATTGAAGTTTTATGAGCCTTCCAAAATTTCAGGCAAATTAGCATCATAAGCAGGATTACGGTTAGAATCGTAAGCCGCAAGCCTTTTGTTTCAGCAGGGTGTTTGCGATAAAATGTATTTTTTTGACAATAAATAAGCTCAAAATCGGGGCTGCTGTTTTGGTTTTGCGGCAAATGTCGAAGAATTTTGGCTGCGGAAATATTATATGGACAATTTAGCTGAAGTCAGGGATAAGGGAGTGGCACAAGCACAGTCTGCCACAAGCTTAAGTGAACTTGATAATATCAAGACGACCTTTTTGGGAAAAAAAGGGCTTTTTGCAGAATTTATGAAAGAGCTTGGCAAGCTTAGCCCTGATGAAAGACCCAGGCGCGGTGCCCTGATTAATGATGCCAAAGAAGCGGTAATAAAGGCTTTGGAAGAGCGCAGGGCAGCTTTTGAAAAAAAGATTTTAGATGATCGTCTCTCACAAGAGCAGGTAGATATTACCCTTCCTGGCAGAACTAGAAGACGTGGCACCATCCATCCTGTAACGCGTACCATAGAGAGGGTGCAGGAGCTTTTCGGGGCTATGGGGTTTGTATCAGTAGGCGGTCCTGAAATTGAAGATGATTACCATAATTTTGATGCCTTAAACCTGCCTCCTAATCATCCTGCCCGAGACAGTCACGACACCTTTATGCTTGATAATGGTCTTTTGCTCAGATCCCAGACTTCCTCAGTGCAGATAAGAACCATGGAAAAGCAAAGACCGCCTGTGAGGATCATTGCCCCGGGGAGGGTTTACCGCAATGACTATGATATGACCCATACCCCGATGTTCCATCAGGTTGAAGGTCTTATGGTTGAGGAGAATATTTCTTTTGCCAATTTAAAGGGTGTCCTGTACGAGTTTTTGCACCGCTTTTTTGAAGAGGAATTGGAAGTGCGCTTCCGCCCTTCATATTTTCCTTTTACGGAACCTTCAGCTGAGGTTGATGTAAGACGCAGGGGCGGAGACTGGCTTGAGGTGTTAGGCTGCGGCAGTGTTCATCCCAATGTTTTGAAAAATGTCGGCATTGATCCTGAAAAATACACAGGTTTTGCCTTTGGCATGGGTGTTGAGAGATTGACCATGCTGCGTTACGGCGTGAATGATTTAAGAGCCTTTTTTGAAAACGATCTTCGTTTTTTAAGACAATTTTCCTAGGGCTTTTGGATAGATTTTGGAAAGGACTGCCGGAAGGCTGCAGAATATTATGAAATTTAATAAAAACTGGGTTGATGAGTGGGTGGCAAACGATCTTGGCCCCATGGAATTTGCAGACATGATAACCATGGCTGGCCTTGAGGTTGACAGCGTATCAAAGGTTGCAGGGGAATTTACCGATGTTGTCACCGCACAGGTGGTAGAGTGCCGGGATCATCCTGATTCCAACAAACTGCATATTGCCATGGTAGATTGCGGCGCTGATGATTTGCTGCAAATTGTCTGCGGCGCACCCAACTGCCGCACGGGAATGAAAACTGCTCTTGCCAAAACAGGGGCCGTCCTTCCTGAGATTACCATAAAGGTATCTGCCATTCGCGGGGTTGAGTCACATGGCATGCTCTGCTCTTACAGGGAGCTTGGCATGTTAGAAGAATCAGACGGTATTATTGAGCTGCCCGACGATGCCCCCGTAGGGGTAGATTTGCACGATTACATGCGCCTTGATGACAGTACCATCGATGTGGATCTTACTACTAACCGTCCAGACTGCCTGGGCGTGCGCGGCATTGCCAGGGAAACTGCAGTTTTAACCTGCAGGGAGTTTGTGGATTTAAAAGTACCTGATATTAAAGCTGCCATTGATGATGTAATAGATCTTGAAATTGAAAATCCCGATGCTTGTCCCCGTTATTTGTGCCGCATTGTCAAAGGGGTGGATCAAAGCGCCAAAAGTCCTGTGTGGATGACCGAAAAACTGCGCCGCTGCGGAGTCCGTTCAGTGTCCCCCATTGTTGATGTTACTAATTATGTCATGCTGGAGCTGGGACAGCCCCTGCATGCATTTGATCTTGGCGCAATTGATCAAAAGATAGTAGTAAGAAATGCCAAAGAAGGTGAAAAGCTTACGGTGTTGTCAGGCGAGGAAATGACTTTAAGGTCAAATACCCTGGTAATTGCTGATGCCTCCAAGGCTCTTGGCATTGCAGGAATTTTCGGGGGCTTATCCTCGGGAATCTCAGAAAAAACCGTTGATGTTCTTTTGGAGTCGGCCTTTTTTTCACCTGATGCCATTAAAGGACGCGCCCGTCAGTACGGTCTTGCAACCGATGCTTCACACCGTTTTGAGCGCGGCGTGGATCCTGCATTGCAGCGCCTTGCCATAGAAAGGGCAGCGCAGCTTCTGCTTGAAATAGGCGGCGGCAGATGCGGTCCTGTGGTTGAGAAAACTTTTGAAGACAAACTGCCTTTAAGGGAAAAGATTAATTTAAGGGTCAGCAGGCTTGCTAAAGTTCTAGGCAAAAAGATCCCCTTTGAAGAATGCCTGGCAATTTTAGGACGCTTAGGCATGAATCCTGTGCGTCTTGATGATGACACCATAAGTGCAATTGCCCCTTCATTTCGCTTTGATATAACAATAGAAGAGGATCTAATAGAAGAGATTGCCCGTGTTTACGGTTATGACCGCATTGACAATGTATCTCCGGTTTCCACCCTGACAATGGGGGATGTCAAAGAAGAGTGTCTTAAAGATCAAGTTTTGCGTGCGGTTCTGTCAGATTTAGGATACAACGAGGCGATAACCTACAGTTTTACAGATCCTAAAAGTTTAAAGTCCCTTGGAAAAGAAGGGGGGATCACCCTGACTGCTCCTATTTCAAGTGAGATGTCGGTAATGAGAACCACCCTGCTTTCAGGGCTTTTAAATGCGGTAAAGTACAATTTAAACCGCCAGCAGAAGCGCATTCGCCTGTTTGAAACAGGTCTTCGCTATCTTAATGATCCTAAAGCAGAGTTTGGTATTTTGCAGCAGGAAACCCTCTCTGGGGTAGTAGTTGGGGATGTTGAGGATGAAAGTTGGGGCGTAAAGGCGCGGACTGTAGATTTTTTTGATGTCAAAGGAGATGTTGAGGCCCTGATTGCCCAGACTGCCAATGAAGCATTATTTGAGTTTAAAAAAACTACAGAATCCTGCCTGCACCCGGGACAGGGGGCGGATATCTACTTTGAAGGCCAAAAGGCAGGCTTTGTAGGGATGCTTCATCCTTTGGTGCAAAAAGAATTAGGGTTTAAGACTCCTGTGGGGGTCTTTGAGATCGACAAAGAGGCCTTATCAAGGCGCAGGATCCCCGAATACCGGGCCCTGTCAAAGTTTCCTTCCATAAGGCGGGATTTTGCCTTTGTCATCAATAAGGATACTACTTCCCGGGATCTTGTTGAGGTGGTTAAAAAAGTCTGCGGCAGCCTCCTTGTTGAGTGCAGAATTTTCGACGTCTTTGAAAGCAGTACTCTTGAAGGCGGACGTTCGGTTGCAGTGGGGGTAGTGCTTCAGGATACCAGGGGCACCCTGGATGATGAGACCATAAATAAAGTACATTCTGAGGTCATAGCCGCAGTGCAGTCACAGCTTGGAGCAAAGCTTCGTGCCTAATTTAACGGGGGAAAATTAATGTCGGATGAAAACAAGATTTCCCTGGAGCAGAGATTAAGGGAACTTGAAGAGCTTCTTAACAAGCTCGAAAGCGGAGAGCTTAATATTGATGAGGCTGTTGAATCATACGCTAAAGGGATGTCAATGGCATCTGATATCAGAAAGATGTTAGATGACATGATAAAGCGCGTTGAGGAGATCTCAGACTCCATAAAGCCTGGTGCCTCCCCTGATGAGGAGAGACTATGAGGCTTGATCTTTCCCTGGCCGAATTTTCCCATAAGGTCGCAGAAAAAATCGATGATTTTTTGTCAAAAAGACTTGAGGCTTTGGATGATGATGGTACTTCTTTAAAGGACGCCATGGCCTATGCCCTGCTTACGGGGGGCAAAAGATCCCGTCCTCTGCTGGTCTTTGCAACAGGTATGGGATTGGGGGTTGATGAGAAGATTCTGGTTTACCCTGCAGCTGCCATTGAGTGTATTCATGCCTACTCTTTGGTCCATGATGACATGCCCGAGATGGACAATGATAAGCTGCGCCGGGGCATGCCTACGGTGCACTGTAAGTTTGGTCCTGCAACTGCCATGCTGGCAGGGGATGCACTGCAGTCCCTGGCCTTTGATATTTTAAGCGACCCTTCTTCAGGTTTAAGTACCAATGCTGCCTTAAAACTCATTAGGATCCTCTCAGATATGGCAGGACAAAAGGGCATGTGCGGCGGGCAGGCTATGGATTTGCACTATGAACATAAGAAAATTGCCTTGGAACTGTTGTATCTTTTGCACGCCAAAAAAACAGGAGCCCTTATCAGGGCAGCCGTAATGATGGGAGCCTGTGTCAGGGAAGATTTACCTTCTGAGGTCTTAAATGCCCTTGATAATTATGCCAAGGCCTTAGGCCTTGCCTTTCAAATCAGGGATGATGTCCTCGATGTGACAGGGGATACTGAAGTTTTGGGCAAGCAGGCCGGGGCTGATATTGCCATGGGAAAGAATACTTTCCCTGCCCTTTTAGGTTTGGATGAGGCTCAAAAGAGGGCTTCTGACTCTTGTGATGAGGCGCTTAAAAGCTTAAGATTTATTGAAAATTACGGGAATTTTTCCATTCTGGAATCTTTTGCAAGGTTTGCCGTTACCAGAGATCACTAATGAGAGCTACACCGCTTCTTGATGCCATAAATGATGCTGCAGACGTAAGGAAGTTAAAGCGCAGCGATCTGCCAGGGCTCTGTTCTGAAGTAAGGCAGTACCTTATTGATACTGTAAGCAGAACTGCAGGTCACCTGGCTTCAGGACTTGGGGTGGTTGAGCTTACGGTGGCCCTGCACTATGTCTTTAATACCCCCAAGGATAAGATTATCTGGGATGTGGGACATCAGGCCTATCCTCATAAAATCCTCACAGGACACCGCAGGGAGCTTTCAAGCATTCGCAAAAAAGGCGGGCTTCATGCTTTTATCTGGCGCGGGGAAACTGAACATGATGTGCTCTCAACAGGGCATGCCTCCACCTCGGTAGGTTCGGCATTGGGACTTGCCCTTGCCAATCGCACTTTGGGAAAGGACGGCAGGGTGGCAGCTGTTATAGGAGACGGCTCTCTTACCGGGGGTATGGCGCTTGAGGCCTTAAATCATGCAGGCTCCATTGAAGATCTAAATCTTCTTGTTATCCTCAATGACAATGAGATGAGCATTTCAGAAAATGTCGGCTCCCTGGCCCAGGGACTTTCCCATGTGCTTGCCAATCCCCATTATGTAAAGCTGGTCGAAGGCGGTAAAAAGGTTTTGGAGATTATTCCTGCTGCCGTGCGCGATTTTGCCTTAAGAGCCCAGGAGCATGTCAAAGGTATGGTAATGCCCGGCACCTTGTTTGAGGAATTAGGCTTTAACTACATCGGCCCTATTGACGGTCACGACGTGCTGCGTCTTGTTAATATTCTTAATAATCTTAAAGAGATGAAGGGGATGCAGTTTTTGCATGTGGTAACCCGCAAGGGCAAGGGCTACCCTCCTGCAGAAGATGATCCCATCTGTTATCACGGAGTCCCGGTTTTTGATCCGCAGCAGGGGATCTATCCTACCCCCCAGCCTGCTGACAGATCATTTTCGGCAAGATTTGGCAGCTGGCTTTGCGATATTGCAGCCAAGGACAAAACTATAGCAGGGATCACTCCTGCCATGTGTGTAGGCTCAGCGATGACCAAGTTTGCCGAAGATTTTCCCGACCGATTCTATGATGTTGCCATAGCAGAGCAGCATGCGGTAGTTTTGGCATCAGGACTTGCAGCAGGCGGAATGCATCCTGTGGTTGCTATTTATTCTTCCTTCTTGCAGCGGGCCTACGACTGTATCATTCATGATGCTGCCATTCAGGATCTGCCTATTGTCTTTGCCATAGACAGGGCAGGGATAGTAGGGCCTGACGGTCCCACCCATCAGGGGATCTTTGATATTGCCTATTTAAAACCTATTCCCAACCTTACCATTTTGGCCCCCTGCGATCTTCATGATCTTTATGTCATGCTCAATACCGCAGTATCCTTAGGGCATCCTTGTGCAGTACGCTATCCGCGGGCTGCAGGTCGTAATTTTGAGGTTCCGGTGGAACTTGAAAAAACGATAGCTCTTAAGTCCAGGGTGGTTTTAAAGGGCTCTAAGGTTTTGGTAATTACTGCAGGTCCTCTGTTGTATGAAGTTTGGGATTACTGCAGGGAACAGGGGTTTTCTCTTATTGATCTTAGGGTAATCAAGCCTCTTGATGTTACTGCTGTTTTAAGTGAGGCAGAGGGCAAGGATCTTGTGGTTACCATGGAAGAGGGGGTGCGAACAGGCGGTATCGGCCAGGATATTACCGCTTTGTTGTCAGGAAAAGTTAAAGTGGTAAACATGGGGCTTCCTGATAAATTTTTGATGGAAGGCACCCGCGAAGAGATCCTCAATGATACCGGTCTTAATCTTGAAGGACTTAAAAAAGTCCTTGAAGGAGAAGGCCTGTAATGACACAGGAAGTGCCCGGTACAAAAATGACATGGTACAGGGCAGTGTTCACCAAAAGGATGGGTCTGTGCCTTATTACGGGTTTTTCATCAGGTCTGCCTCTTTATGTGCTGTTAAATCTGCTGTCAGCCTTTTTAAGAAAGGAGGGGCTTGATTTAAAGCTTATCGGGGCCCTGTCATTGATTATGATCCCCTATACCTGGAAATTCTTGTGGGCTCCTTTACTTGATCGTTACCGCATTTTCGGTCTTACAAGAAGGCGCGGTTGGATCCTCATGACAGAGCTTATGTTGTTTTTTACGATTGCTGGCATAGGCTTTTGTGATGTTAAAAGCTCCGTGCTGACAGTATCTGCCCTGGCTCTGCTCACCTCAGTGGCTTCTGCCACGCAGGATATTGCAATTGATGCTCTGCGCCGTGAAATCCTTCCAGATAATGAATTGGGGCTTGGCAATTCCCTTTTTGTAAACGCCTATCGCATTGCAAGTTTAATCCCCGGAGGGCTGTCTTTGATTCTGGCCGATTACTTTTCTTGGTCTGAGGTCTTTATATTTACGGCAGCCTGCCTCATCCCCGGCTTTGTGGTGATTTTATGTTACAAGGAGCAGGAAGCTTTTAAGGCCCCCAAAACGTTAAAGGAGGCGGTTGTTGAGCCTTTTAAGGAATTTATCAAAAGAAGCGGTATAAAAGCGGCACTTTTGGTGGTTTTTTTCGTGTTTGCGTACAAGCTTGGAGACTCCATGGCCACGGCTCTTGCCACCCCATTCTACCTTGATATGGGGTACTCCCTTACGGAGATCGGCATTGTTGCCAAAAATGTCGGGCTGTGGTCCATGGTATCAGGAGGGCTTTTAGGCGGGATCTTAATGCTCAAAACCGGAATTAACAAAGCCTTATGGTATTTTGGCTTCGGGCAGATGATCACCATCTTAGGCTTCTACCTTTTGGCCCACACGGGGGCGCAGGATAAGCCTTCAGTGTGGCTTCTTGCTGTCGTCATAGGAGCAGAAGCTCTGGGCGCAGGACTTGGAACCGCAGCCTTTGTCGCCTTTATTGCCAGGGAAACATCCCCTGCCTACACGGCAACGCAGTTTGCACTGTTAACTTCATTTTCTGCAGTTCCCCGCACTTTTTGCAATGCGGCCACAGGCTTTTTGGTAGAAGGCTTAGGCTGGGAGAATTTTTTTATCCTCTGTACCCTGCTTGCAGTCCCGGGAATGCTGCTTTTATTTAAGGTGGCACCTTTTAGGCAGGATGGTAATACTTTGACTAAAGCCTCCTGAACCGCAGCAAAGCGACCTTAAAATTTTGGGATCCACGACAAAAAAGCACCATCATTATTTAAAAATCATTTGGTTCAAA
>CAYNSI010000090.1:0-8220 GCA_964399665.1 uncultured Enterobacterales bacterium
TGTTAGTGCTCAACTTTAGGAGCATGTTCACGACAAACTGCAGAGCTCTTAAGTCTTTGTGATGTTTTGTCATGCTTTCGGGACATTATGGACCATCAAAAAATGGCATTTCATTTTGAGAGAAAAATACAATAAGCTTAGCGTAAAAGTGTGTAAATCCTCTCTTTATTAGAGATTTTGACAAATATGGACAGGCAAAATGCAAGAGAGTAAAGGTGACTATGTCTGGTAAAGTTTATGATTTTGATTACTGCACGCCAACCAAAATTATTTTCGGCAGAGACAAAATTGCTTCTCTGCCTGAAGTTATCGCTTCCTTTGGTAAAAGGGTTCTCTTGGTTTACGGGGGCGGCAGCATTAAAAGTATCGGTCTTTACGACAAAATAAAAGAGCTGTTAAAGGATTTTGAACTTTATGAGCTAAGCGGCGTAGAGCCTAATCCTAAAGTTACTTCCGTAAATGCAGGGGCTCAAATTTGTAAGGAGCATGACATTGATGTGGTGCTGGCTGCAGGGGGCGGTTCAGTATTAGATTGCAGCAAGGCCATTTGTGCTGCGCGTTATTATCAAGGTGATGCCTGGGATTTGGTGCTTGATAATTCAAAAGTATCAAAGGCTCTGCCCTTGGTATGTGTGCTTACTCTGGCGGCCACAGGAAGTGAGTATGATGCAGGTGCGGTTATTTCCAATTGGGATACCAAACAAAAGCTTCCTTTAATGAGCGAGCTGTTGTTCCCCAAAGTATCAATATGCGACCCTGCCTATACCTTTACGGTATCCAAAAAGCAGACGGCAGCAGGGACTTCCGATATCTTATCCCATCTTTTGGAGCAGTATTTTGTCCCAAGATCCAATGCTGTGGCCGATGGTCTGTTAGAAGGGGTTATGAAGGCGGTGATTGCAACAGCCCCCACAGCCTATGAGCATGGGGATGATTATGAGGCAAGAGCGGTATTAATGTGGGCAAGCTCCCTTGCCTGCAACGGCATATTAGGAGCAGGAGGAGCTCCCCAGGCCTGGGTGTGTCATGCCATTGAACATGAAATATCTGCTTTTTATGACATAACCCACGGCGACGGTCTTGCCATTGTTACCCCTTACTTTATGCGCTACAGCTTTAATGATGACAATATTGAGCGCTTTGCATCTTTTGCCCGAGGAGTTTTTGCGGTGCCAAATCATGATGATCCTTATGTCACGGCAGAAAAGGGCGTTTTGGCCTTGGAGGCGTTTTATGCTTCTTTGAACCTGCCCCGTACCCTCAAGGACGTTGGAATTACCTCTGATGAGCATTTTGAGGCCATGGCAGATTCCGTGACAGCCCATTGGAATTTGGCCTCTGCTATAAAATCCCTGAATCGTCAGGATATTATTAATATTTTACAGAATGCCTTAGGTTGAAGTATCCTCCCTCATAAATGACTTAAATGAAGGAGAGTGGTATGTACATCAATCTTGCAGGAAAAAAGGTTTTAAGACTGGGACTTGGAACATATCAGTTCGGGATCTCACGCAATAAGGCACAAGAGGAGAAAAAAGTTTTTGACCGGGCTCTTGAGCTTGGCATAGCTGTGGTGGATACAGCAACCTTGTATAAAAATGAAGCTTTTTTGGGAGAGCTTATTCAAGGAAGACGTGACAAGGTTTTTTTAATCTCCAAGGTTCTGCCTTCCGAGGCTTCTTTGCGGGGGACCAAAACTGCGCTTGAAAGAAGCTTAAGAGATCTTAAAACCTCCTATTTGGATCTTTATTTTCTGCACTGGAAGGGATCTTATCCTCTTGAGGAAACTATAGAGGCTTTATCCTCCCTCAAAAAAGAAGGCAAGATCCGCTCCTGGGGGCTGTCAAATGTTGATGTACCCGAGATTAAGGCACTGGGGGAGACCGTATTAGATTGTGAGGCAGTCCAGGTGCTTTACAACCCCCAATACCGCGGCATTGAATATGATTTTTTCCCCTATGCTGAAAAAGCAAACCTTAAAATCATGGCCTATTGCCCCTTGGGAGAAGGAAGTACGTCGCTGTTAAATCACCCGGGGTTACAGGAAATTGCCGCAAAACATCAGGTAAGCACAGCTGCTGTTTTGATAGCCTTTTCTCTAAGAAAGCCCTATTTGATTTCAATTCCCAAATCCTCAAGTGTTGCGCATCTTGAGGATAACTTCACAGGCCTATCCTTTAAGCTTGATGATGAGGATGAGGCCAAAATCGACAGCCTGTTTAAAAAGCCGATCTCAAAGACGGCTTTGAGTGTTATTTGACAAATGAGGTTATTATGGCGGAGGACCATGCTGCAATCGCTGCTTTAAATGATGAGGCAGCTGCTATCATTTTTAAACATCTCCCATATCCTGCAGAGCTGGAAACCAAAATCCCGGGGTTTGTTTTGGTCCGCCGTGAGAGTGTCAGCGGCTGTGACAAGTGCTTATCAAAGCCAAGCTGTACCATATGTATTTCAGGAGACAAGAAAACTACCTTAGGGGGTGTCGACTATCACTACGGCAGCGGTCAGAGCCTTGTTACAGGACTTGATGTTCCAGGCACCTTTAATGTCATGGATGCAAGTGCGCAAACCCCCTTTTTATGTATGACCCTGTATCTTGATGCGGCCGTGTTTACCAAACTTATTTCAGAACATCCAAATCTTGCAGATTCCCTGCGCGGCATCAAAGAACGCCCGGGAGCCAAGGTCATCGCAACTGAAACCCATTTGTATAAGGCCTTTATTAGGCTGCTTTCTTTAGCTTTTGATGATGTCAGGCGTGAAGTACTCTCACCACTTGTAATAGAGGAGATCCATTATCTTTTGTTAACAGGGGAAGCACGTGAGGTTTTGATAAGCTATAACGCCCTGGGGATAAAGAGCAATCAAATTGCAGCAGCCATCAACTTTTTAAAGGAGAACATCCAAAACAATATCTTTGTTGATGATTTGGCAAGGGCGGTTAATATGGCGCCTTCGACCTTTTACCGCCGCTTTAAGGAGACTGTGGGGATAAGTCCTTTGCAGTTTCACAAGCAGCTGCGGCTTTATGAGGCTCAAAGACTGATGATCTCCCAGGGAATTAATGTTTCATCGGCAGCCTATAGAGTAGGCTATGAGTCAACTTCGCAGTTTTCCAGGGATTACAAGCGCTTTTTTGGACTTTCTCCCAATAAGGACGTCCAGTCAAGGCTCATAACGCAGTAGTTACGTACGAAGGTATTATGCCATTATCGAAAGTTAATTCTTTGTTTTTAAACATTAAATAGCAAACCCCTTAAAAAAGGGGGAGGTCGATTGTAGAATGGCGTGAAATTAATCCATTAAATGACGCGTCAAAAAGATCCTAAAAAATTGTTGCAAGTGCTTGGGGTCAAAAGCATTGATACTACACCTGTGCAGCCTTAATTCTGCGTTCTTGAATATGTTTGTTAATCGGTACCTTAAAGCGCTGATGCAAAGTTTCGTTGGGAGATTACCTCAATTATGTGTTGCACAGTGCCAAATCCTGAAAGTTGATGCGTAACTGCGCTCATAACGCCCCTTATAGGACCTTTTTGGGTTTTTTGCTACAATGCCTTAAAATTTTTTAAGGAGAATGTTGATGTTCAATATGAACAACATGATGAAGCAGGCTCAGAAGCTTCAGGAAAAATTCGAGGCCGTAAAGGAAGAAATCAATGCCGCCGAGGTAACCGGCGAGGCCGGGGCCGGCATGGTAAAGGTTACCGTCAATGGTGAACACATTGTCAAAAGAGTAGTAATTGATCCTGAGCTTTTTAAAGAAAATGACAAGGAAATGTGCGAGGATCTTATCGCCGCAGCCTGTAATGATGCCCAGCGCCGCGTTAAGGAAATGTCCGATAGCAAAATGGCCGAACTTACCTCAGGACTTAAGCTGCCACCCGGGATAAAACTTCCTTTCTAATGGCATCATCAGAACTTTTAAATCGTCTTATCAAAGCATTGACCATTCAGCCTGGAGTAGGTCCTAGATCTGCTGCCAGGACGGCCTATTTCCTTCTAGATCGCAGAAGGGAAGATGCTAAGGTTTTGGCACAAATTTTAAGTGAGGCAATGGAGCGCATCGGGCGCTGTCCGCGCTGTCATGATTACAGCGATGACAGTAAGACCTGTTTAATATGCTCTTCGGTAAAAAGGTCACTTACAGGACAGCTTTGCATCGTGGAAACCCCGCTGCAGGTTCAAGCTATAGAAAATGCCGGAGTCTTTTTCGGGCAGTACTTTATTCTTCACGGGCATCTGTCTCCTATTGACGGCATTGGTCCTGAAGAGCTTGGTTTTGATGATTTGGAAAACAGGCTCAAAGAAGGCAATATAACAGAGTTGATCCTTGCCACCAATCCTACCGTAGAAGGTGATGCCACGGCATCTTTTATCAGTGCCATTGCCAAAAAGTACGGCCTTAAGGTCACCAAAATAGCCTCGGGAGTTCCCGTAGGAGGGGATCTTGACAATATTGATTCAGGGACCCTGGGAGCATCATTGGAAAATCGCAGACCCTTTTAAAAAATCCTGGATAACAGAACTTTTAGCTGTATGCAGGTTGAGCACTAACAGTAAAGGTTTAAATGGGAAAAGCCTGCAGCTTCAAAATTAAAAGGTTCTTTTTTAGGCGCTGCAAATAAGGCCTCTTTGCCTTATGGTACTGATTTTAAAAAAATCATCCGGTCCCTTGAAACTTGAACCCCCCATCCCCATGTTAGGTAACAGTCCAATAAATTTGCTTCATTTTAGGAGGCGCCCTCAGGCGTTTTGTTAATGACTACTCAAAAACACGGATTTCAAACCGAAGTAACAAAACTTTTAGATTTACTTGCCAATTCGCTTTATTCCAATAAGGAAGTTTTTTTAAGGGAGCTTATCTCCAATGCCTCTGATGCCATAGACAAGCTTCACTTTTTATCTCTTACCAATCCTGATTTAATCAAAGATGATTCTGTTTTTAAGATTAGGATCCGCGCTGACAAGGAAACTAAAACCTTAACAATATCTGACAACGGCCTGGGCCTTACTTTGGATGAGGCCAACACCCAGTTGGGAACTATTGCAAAATCCGGCACTGAAGAATTTTTTAAGACTTTATCAGGAGATGCTGCCCGCGATTCCCAGCTCATTGGCCAGTTCGGGGTAGGTTTTTACTCTTCTTTTATTGTGGCAGACAAGGTAACCGTGCTGTCCCGCTCTGCCAAGGCAGCACCTGAAGAGGGGATAAAATGGGAATCAGAAGGCACCGGAACTTTTGAGTCAGGCTTTGCCCCGCGCGATGCCAGAGGTACGGATATTATTCTTCATTTAAAGGAGTCTGAAACCGGCTTTTTGGAGGAGTGGACTCTTAGGGATGCCATTACCAAATACTCGGATCATATCTCG
The DNA here is from genome assembly GCA_964399665.1 of uncultured Enterobacterales bacterium. GTDB lineage: Bacteria > Pseudomonadota > Gammaproteobacteria > Enterobacterales > Succinivibrionaceae > Avisuccinivibrio_A. Next base: position 5,377 of record CAYNSI010000090.1, read on the forward strand.
GTTCCCGTGGAGCTTTATGTCGAAAAGACCGTTACCAAAGACAAAGACGAGGATGACAAGTCCGATGAGAAAAAAGAGCCTGAAACTGAATGGGTGTGGGAACAGGTAAATGATGCCAAGGCCCTGTGGACCAGAAGTGCCAAAGACATCAAGGATGAAGAGTACAAGGAATTCTATAAGCACATTGCCTCAGACTACCAGGATCCTCTAAGCTGGTCCCATAACAAGGTCGAAGGTGAAACTGAATACACCTCACTGCTTTATGTGCCGTCCCATGCGCCCTGGGATCTGTTTATGAATGAGCATAAACACGGTCTTAAGCTTTATGTCCAGCGCGTCTTTATTATGGATGAGGCAGAGCAGTTTTTACCGCGCTATTTAAGATTTATCAAGGGTTTGGTAGATACCAATGCCCTTCCCCTTAATATCTCGCGTGAGCTTTTACAGGAAAGTGCCATAACCTCCAAACTTAAAAAGGCACTTACCAAACGTGCCTTAGGCATGATAGAAAAGCTTGCTAAAGATCCTAAACAGTATGAGACCTTTTATCAAAACTTCGGCTCGGTCCTTAAGGAAGGCCCGGTTGAGGACTGGAGCAACAGGGAGACGGTATTGTCATTACTGCGCTTTGCCTCAACCCGCAATGACAATGACAAAGCTGATGTAAGTTTGGATGATTATCTTGCCGCCATGAAAGAAAAGCAGGACAAGATTTATTACCTTACTGCATCCAATTATGAGGCTGCCGCCTCCTCCCCTTATCTTGAATCTTTAAAGAAAAAGGGCATTGAGGTGTTACTGCTTACAGAAAGGATTGATGAGTGGCTCATGTCCAACATCAGTGAGTATAAGGAGAAGCGTTTTGTTTCGGTAACGGCCCCTGATTTGGAACTTGGTGATCTTGAGGATGAAAAGGAAAAGGAAGCCTTAAAACAAGCTCAGGAAGGCTGTCAGGATCTTACCAAGCGCTTTAAGGATGCCTTAGGCGATGAAGTAAAGGAAGTTAGGGTCTCAACCAGGCTTATTGACTCGCCCTCCTGCGTGGTAAATGAATCAGGCAGGATGTTTACCGAGCAGATGAAGCGCATTTTAGAGGCCACAGGACAAAAAATGCCTCAGGAAACCTGGATTTTGGAGTTAAATCCTGAGCATGAATTGGTCAAGAAGGCTGCAGAGCAGGAAGGCGAGGCCTTTAACCGCTATGCCAAGCTCATTTTTGGAGAAGCCCTGTTATCTGATGCCGGAAGTCTTAAAGATCCGCGCTCCTATGTCAATCTTGTCAATGACTTGATTTTAGGAAAGGCTGATTAACCAAACTTCTTAAAACAGACCATAAGTAAATTTAAAAACACATCTTGTTAGATCCCGCTTTTTGGCGGGATTGCTTTTTTTAGGACTTAAGTTTTCCTATAATGGGCTGTCTTAAATTCAAGCTTTGTGAGGAAAATATGCGCATCATTTTACTGGGAGCACCAGGAGCCGGTAAGGGTACTCAGGCCGGGCTTCTTGTCAAAGCCTTTGGTATTCCCCAGATCTCAACAGGAGACATGCTGCGTGCTGCCGTCAAGGCAGGCACTAAGCTGGGTCTTGAGGCCAAGGCCGTTATGGAGTCAGGAGCCTTAGTCTCGGATGAAATTATTATAGGACTTGTAAAAGAGCGCATCAGAGAGGATGACTGCAGCAAAGGTTTTCTTTTTGACGGTTTTCCAAGAACCATTCCCCAGGCTGAAGCCCTCATTACCGCTGGCATTGACATGGATGCAGTAATTGAACTGCAAATTTCTGATGACAAGATAGTAAAGCGTATGAGCGGACGCAGGGTGCATCTGCCTTCAGGGCGCGTCTATCACACGGTTTACAGTCCCCCTAAGGTTGATGGAAAGGATGATGTTACAGGCGAGGATTTGGTAATTCGCGATGATGACAGGGAAGAGACCGTACGGGCTCGCCTTAAGGTTTATCATGAGCAGACTGAGCCTTTGGCAGCCTTTTATGAGAATTTAAGCTCCCAGGGCAGGATCAAGTATCTTAAATTTGATGCCAACAGGCCCTCTGAGATCATTGCCGATGAAATAATTAAGGCATTGGGGCAAAAATAACCAAGAAGAGGTCACAAAGCATGAGGTTTTTGGTTCTGGCTTTACTGGTGTTTTTTTCCAACATCGGGGTACTAGCAGCAGAAGATACGGACACTTCTTTGGCTTTATCAGAACAAAGCGCAGAGGAAAGTTTATCCTCTGATGCTTCTGATGACAATGACATCAGCGATGATGAGAACGGGGAAGAGCCTGAGCCTCTGCCCCATCCTTTAGGATGGAGTGTCGAGAGCAATCCTTCGGTACAAAATTCCCTAAGCTATGTCCATGAAAGCGGCAGGATTGCTGTTAACATTTCCTATATTGCAGGCAAAGCAGGCGGTAATGTCATGCCCGAGGCCTATGCCAGGGTGGCTGCCGAGCAGATGAACTGCGATATGCCAACTGCCTCCAACATCATAGATCACGCCTGGTCTTTTTACTGCCCCAGGGAAGAAATTGAGGCCATAGTTTATGGTGATGAGGGCAATTTGGTGTTGCTGGCAATTTCAGGACGCAATGAGGAAACCGAATCCTACCTTTCTGATTTTATAAGATTTCTTATTTATCAGGCAGGAAGACAGTAACTGGTTGTATTTTAAAGATCCTGACGGGATTTGCGTGATAACCAAATATTTCACCTGGGATTTTTCTTGTCGCGTGCACCAAGAACTGGAAAAATAAGCCTCTTGCATTAAGTTTGTTGCTCCCTGATTTTCAACACCGTGGTGGTGTAATTTTGCCCCTTTTCTAAGGATCCAAAGTAAAA
>CAYNSI010000091.1:0-8208 GCA_964399665.1 uncultured Enterobacterales bacterium
GGTGGATGAACTCAAAAGATAAGAGCAGCCTTGCATAAGATCTCCTGACAAACTTTCAGGCAAATTAGCAGCACAAGCTTGATCATTGTAAGCATCGTAAGCCGTGCCGAGTTCTTTGAGCGGCAGGCCAAATATATTACAATTTACAAAAAGTTGTGTGGTAAAGGGTTAAGCAATTGTTGGTCTTAAGAGTAAAGGCTGCTGTCGTAATTTTAGGTGCCCTCCTTACTCTGGGACTTACGGGGGGTTGCAGCAGTTCTTCAGATGAAGATCTTATTGAGGAAAAACAAAGCGTAGTAACAGATCCTGTGAGTTTTAATATCAGCGGGATCTCAGGAGAACTGCTTGAGAATGTCAATACCCATCTTGCAGCCATTCCTGCCATCTCAAAAAGGCGGGTATTTATCTTCAGGCGCGAGCTTAGGGAAACTGTGGTGACAGCCATGCGCGCCTACGGCTACTATAATCCTAAAATTGATATTACCCTCCCTGACCGAGAAGATGAGTTGGATACCGTGGTTAATATTGCAATTGAGCAGGGCAAGCCTCTTTATGTGCGCTATTGTAATGTTGAAATCATAGGTGAGGGGGCCGATTATGTGGTGTTTCAAAATCTTGTGAAAAACTCAGGGCTGACCTCCTACAGTATTTTAAATCATCAGGCCTATGAAGAGCTGAAAAGTGATTTAAGCTCGGCAGCACTGGCATTAGGTTTTTTTGATGCCTCCTATATTTCCTCACGCATTATGGTCTATACCGATCAGAATGCTGCTGATATTGAGCTTGTCTATGATACGGGAAGACGCTATCGCTTCGGGGAACTGATTGCCTCGTCAGATACCCTTGAATTGATGAAACCTGTAGAATCTCTTTATACCATGCAAGAAGGGCGCAATTTTGCGATAAAAACGGTCAATGACTATGTTAACAGCTTAAACCAGACAGGCTATTACCGCTCGGTAGATGTCAGGCCTATGATAGCTGAAGCGTCTGATTATGCCGTCCCCGTAGAAATTGCCTTAGAGCGCAGAAGTGACAATATTATGCGTCTTGGTGCAGGATTTAGCACTGATGAGGGGGCCAGGCTGCTTTTTGAATGGGACAAGCCGCTGTTAAATGATGCCGGGCACAGCCTGTCCACCAAGGCCGTCGTGTCCCAGGTTACCCAGGATGCCTCGCTGGTCTATAAGATCCCTAATAAAAATCCCAATCTTGATTATTTTTATATCAATGCCTCCCAGACTCACACTGACCTTAATGATACTCTCTCGGACAGATCTCATTTGTCCTTTCACTATGTGGCAAATAATACCGGCAAATGGCGCCGGGACTATTCACTTAGGGCAGAATATGAGGATTATGAGCAGGGATCTGATGAAGGGCATGGCTGGAATTTAATGCCCTCACTGCTGCTTTCCCGCGTGGAGACCACAGGAGGTTTTGATCCCCGCTTTGGCTACAGCATTAATCTTGATTTTTCAGCTGCAAACAGCATCATTTCCGATTACACATTTTTTAGATTTGTGGGCACTTTAAAGTCAGTTATTTCCCCGACGGAAAATACCCGCTTGATAACCAGGGTGCAGCAGGGGGCTAATCTTGGTGCCGACGGAGATATCCTGCCTCCTTCTCTAAGATTCTTTGCAGGAGGTGATAATTCCATCAGAGGCTACGGCTATCTTGATGAATCTCCGCGCAATTCAGGAGGCCTCAACGGTGCCCGCTACCTGACCACAGGATCGGTTGAATTCCAATTTCCCATAGGTATAGACAATTCACGCATGGCCCTGTTTGTGGATGCAGGTACTGCAACCGATGACTACAGTGATGAAATTCTCTGGGGGCCGGGATTTGGGTACCGCTATATTTCACCTTACGGCACCATCAGAGTGGACTTAGGATTTGGCATGCAAAAAGATCCTGTTGATGTCAGACTTCATGTGGCTTTTGGGCCGGAGCTGTGATTATGCTGCCGGTGTTTCCCTGGTATCTTAAAGCGATTCTCAAGGCTGCAGCTGCTGTGTGTCTTGTGATCCTGATAATCTTATCAGGGGCGCTGTACTATATTCTTGGCACTACCAAAGGTGCCGCATGGGCTGCCGATTTTGCAGGGAGGCAGCTTCAGGATGTTCTTACCCTAAAAGTTGATGTCAGGGAAGGTAGTATCTTTTCGGGACTTAAATTAGGATCAGTGTTGGTTGAGGTGCCCGATACCGTAAGGGTGGAGGCTGACTCTCTTGATGCCTCATGGGATCTTATGAGGGTGCTGTTACACAATGTCTTTGAGGTAAGTCTTTTAGAAACTGCAAATCTTACCGTAACTTTGCTTATCACAGATTCAGAAAATGACAGCAGGGGTGAAGATGAACAGCAAAATTCTGATGAGGAAGCTTACAGTTCCGATGAGGAATTTCGCCTTAACTTTCCTGTAGATATTATCATCAATGACTTTAGGGTAACTAATTTTGCCTATTTGTCTGAAATAGTTGATGTCAGGGTAGGGGAATTTGCCGCCGTTCTTGAGGCAGGATCAAATAGTGCCGGAGTAAGGGGTGGCAATTCCTCCGATGTTACGGTACACCTTAAGGATCTTACCACCAAAGAGGAGCTTGCTGCCCTGCAAATGCAGGAAGAAAATGAGCTTAAGGAGATCTTAAATGCCCATGAAAGGCAGGAGGATGACTTAAGAGAAGCTATAGGAGCCGGGGCCTATTCCCAAAGAGTCCTCAACAGGGCGCAAAGGTCCGACATCGCTGATTTTGGCGACGGCAGGGGGCTTATTGAGAACATGCCGACTATTATCCTGCCCCTTGATGTGTATATTTTAGGCCTTGAGATTAAAAAGGCCCGTTACTACATGGACGGCTTTGATACGGGAAAGGCCGATCTTAATGTTTCAGCCTCCTGGAAAAAGAACATTCTTGAGGTTATCAATCTTGAAGCCTCTCATGATATGGGGCAGGCAAGAATATACGGCATGATGGATTTTTCTGAGCATTTTAAGCTTGACTATAAGATTTCAGGTCAGGGGGCCTTAAGTGATTTTAATCGTGACAACTTTGAAGGTCTTTTGTACGGGCTTAAAGGAAGCGGTGAAATTGCCGGCAACTTAGTTGATCTAAGAGCAAATTTTAATCTTGAAAATCCCCAAAATACCGCACTTGAAGTGCGCATTAACTGTCTGTCCTCCCTGATCCCCCTTGCAGTAACTTTAGATTCTGATTATTTATCCTGGCCGCTTTTTTCAGACACTCCTGAAGTTGAGGTTTATAACCTGCACTTAAAAAGCTATGGCTCTTTAATCAAAGGTCTTAAAACTTCCCTTAAGGGCACTTTTTCTGGTTTTGATTTTGAAGATTATCAGGCCGATTTTGAGGGGGTAATTACCCCTTCTAAAACTGAAGTAAACCAATTTAATTTAGAGGGCTTTTATGCTGGTGAAAAGATTAAGGCCTCTTTAAAAGGCTCTGCCGACTATTATCACCGTTTAGGATTTGCAGGGAGTTTGGATCTTGAATCTACAAGTTTAAGCTTCATATCACCCCTGCTGCAGGGGCCGGTATCACTTACCATTGAGGATTTTAAAGCTGGGGTGGTCCCCGGCTGGTCTACCATGTTAGGGGATTTGAACATCTTTTTGCATTTGCCAAAATCTCAAGGAAAGTTTTACTTAAACGGCCGTCCTGCTGCCTTAAGTCTTCAGGAGTTAAGAGGCAATTTTGACAGGGGATTTGATCTTCAAAGCCTTAATATAGCCCAGGGGGAAAACACCATTACCGCCCATGGCAATTTAAGCGATAACTCAAGGTTTATGAGCACTTTTGCTTTTAATGACCTAAGTATTATTCTCCCCGATCTTGAAGGCACCTTTGATGGGGAGCTGGCAGCTTTTGGAAGGTTGGATGATCTTAATTTGGACCTAAGATCTCGGGCTTTTCACTTAAAACAGGAGAATTTTCAGCTCCGGGAGCTCATCCTTGATGCCAGTACCAATACTAAGGCTTGGAACTTTGAGGTCATCGCCATAGCAAATGATGTGCACTCAGGTGCAGATCTTAGGCCTTTGGGCCAATGTGTGCTTGATTTATCGGGGACTTTAGTAAATCACTTCCTGTCCTTTAATTGTGAAGGCAATGCCAAAAGCTTTTTGGGAATTTCAGGAGGCTTGGATGAGAATTTTGCTCTTTGGCAGGGTCAGGTTGAAGAATTTTTCGCGCAGACTGACTTTTCAGGCTCGGTTTCCCTTGTAGAACCTATAAAAATTTTCCTTAATCTTAATGAATCATCAGGAAGTCTATCGGCTTTTTCCCTAAGAGGGGATAACGGAGTACTGGAGTTTGAAGACACGGTATTCTCTCCTGACAATATCGCAGCAGGAGTGCATTTTAGTAATTACAATTTAAGATTCCTCAATGATCTCATGCCAGAAGAGGTACGCCTTGAGGGACCTGTCAGTGTCAAATCCAAGATCCTGGTAAAAAATGGTCTGCCCGATATTAATATAAGCGTTGATTCTGATGACACCAGGATTTTTGCTCACGGGGTGCCGTTTTTGTTTGACAAGGTTGCCGTAACTTCTGCCATTACTCCTGATAATTTGAAGCTTAACACCACGCTGCATCTTCGTAATGATCGAGGGGGGATTAAGCTTGATTTAAACGTAAAAGACCCTATGAATTCAAGGCGTCTTGACGGGGATTTGTCTCTTGCAGGTTTAGATTTAGCGCTGCTTACCGGAGTAGGCTCTCAGTTTAATGATCTTCAGGGTAAGGTCGATATTGAAGGCAGTTTTTCTGGGAATGTCACCGCGCCTTTGTTTCACGGCACCATCAAAGCTCAAGGCAGTGCTGAACCCCGGATTTATGTAGGGCAGGTGGACGATTTTGAGGTGACCATAAATGCCATGGGAAGCAGAGGGTTTTTAGATGGAGCCGTCTCCTTAAACGGCACCCCTGTCAATCTTAAAGGTACTCTTGACTGGGCAGAGGGGGCAGAAGGTGACTTAAGCGTTACCGCCTCACGTCTTCCGGTATTTTTAATAGGTTACGGCCAGGCACTTGCTGACATCAATACTCATGTTTCCTTTAAGGATGCTTTCGTGGTAGAGGGCAGCATCGCAATACCTGAGGCGAGAATTCGGGTGAACAATATCATAGATTCAGGAGCCCAGCCTTCATCCGATGAGATCATCGTACCAGAAGGCGGGACCATGGCTCTTGCTGCCGGCACTTCACAGACCGTGCCTTCTGTAATTAATTTGAATTTAACCTTAGGAGACGGGGTAAGACTTTCTGCCATGGGACTTAATGCCAGAATGACAGGGGAGCTTGCTGTAAAAAAGGCCCTTGAAGACAGGGATGTAACAGGTGAGGGGCAGATCAACCTTGAAGAAGGCAGGGCAGATCTTTTCGGTCACCGCTTTATTGTCACCAAAGCTCAAACCATATTCCACGGCAGTATTGCCGACCCTCGTCTTGATGTTGAGGTAATAGCAGACCCAGAAGATATCGAAGATGAGGTGACCGCAGGAGTGAGGGTAACCGGGACGGCTTCAGATCCGCGCATTGCTCTGTTCTCATCACCTGCCATGTCGGACAATGAGGTCTTATCCTATATTCTTTACGGTCATGGTTTGGATAAGAATAATTCTTTTAACCAGGAATCAACCAACAGCTCCCAAATGCTTTTGGGGCTTGGGCTGGGACCTACCACAGGTCTTGTCAATTCCCTGGTGGGGGCTTTTGGAGTGCAGAATGTGCAGGTCGGCGCCTCAGGATCGGGTGATGAAACCCAGGTATCCGTACAAGGCTATATTACCCGCAGGATCAGGATCTCCTATGGTTACGGCGTATTTAATGCCGTGGGGGAATTTAAGATAAGGTATGAACTTATGAGGCGTCTTTATGCCGAGTTTGTGTCTTCCATTGATCAGGCAGCCGATCTTATTTACAGTTTTGAATTTTAGCGATCTTTTCAAAAGGAGAAAGCCGTGGCAGATAAGGTCAGGGGGTTAAGGGAAGTATTTTCAAAAGAAGAGATTAAGAAGATGGTGGCCAAAATGGCAGCTGCCATCAAGGCTGATTACCAGGATCTTGAGCACAATCTTATAGTGGTAGGATCTCTTAAGGGAGCGGTATTCTTTTTTGCAGATCTTTGCATGGCCCTTAATTTTAGGCATGCGGGCATTGATTTTATTAAGGCATCCTCCTATGGGGATGACACCAAAAGCTCCATGGAGGTTAAATTTGACCTTAAGCTCAAAAGCGATATTAAAGGCAGGGACATCCTTTTAGTTGAGGATGTGGTTGACTCAGGGCTTACCCTGAAGGCATTAAGGGAGTATCTTTTAAACTGTGGCGCTAAATCGGTAAAATCAGCTGTTCTTATTGATAAAAGAGAAAGACGGATAACCGATGTTAAGGTAGATTATTCAGGCTTTTTGCTCAAAGAGGGTTTTATAGTAGGATACGGCCTGGATTTGGCTGAGTCCTACAGGATGATGCCTGCAATTTACGAGGTCATTTTTGAAAGCAGTTAATGTCATCACAGCGCAGGGCAGCATAGCGGAGATCAAGGGTGTTACGGAGCTTGAGCACTTTGATCTTTACCCTGATTTTAAGTCCGCTATAAGTGAAGAGCAGTTTGCCGCGGTAAAGAGAAGAACTTTTGCTTCACTGCAGCTTAGGGCAAGAAAGGCGGTAAAAAAACTTCTTGCCTCAGAAACTGACAGGATTTTGGTGCTCTGCGGCAATGTCTACAGCCAGAGCCTTACAACCGCTCAGGAGATCTTAGAAGATCTGGGCATTTCAGGATCCTCTTATAAGGTGCTGATAAGCCCTGGCAAAAGTGAACTTTTTGGCAGTGACAAAAACTGCATCAAGGGTCTGGTGCTCCAAGAAAAGCTTCTTTTGATGCCATCTGCCTTATTTTTGGATCACCCAAAGTGGGGGGCTCTAATGCAGAGGGCCTTTGCCGAAAATAGTAAATTAAAGCTAATTCTTACGGGCGATGCTTCTGAAATTGCCGCTTTGTCGATAGTTTGGCCTTTGACAATAACCGCAATTTACAGCGACCTTATTTCTGAATTCAGGGCATCGGGGGCTGCAGGCTTGATGGGCGCTATAGCAGGTGACTTTGCTAAAAGGTTTAACCTAAAGCCTTTAAGTTGTGATGCAGCCTGTTTTCTTGCAGTATGGGCGGCAAGGCAGAGCGGAGATCGGCGCTGGCTGGGACTTCCCAGGGCAAAACTTATCTCACTGTTGTCTGAGGCCTCTTGTGAGTCCAAAGGCCCTGTTATAGAAAAATCCCATATTCTAAAAGCAGTGGCAGCTGCTGATTTTCGGGAGAATTTTTTAGCAGAATCACAGTTAAGAGATCATCGGGACAGGCAAATATTGATTGCCACCTCAGGGGCTGTCATCGGGCAGATCAACGGACTTTCTGTCGTTGAGACGGCAGGTTCTTCCTATGAATTTGGGGAGCCTGTGAGGATCACGGCATCACTTAAGGCAGGAGGCGAGGGTGATGTCATTGACATTGAGCGCAAGGCAGAACTTGCAGGGCAGATCCATGCTAAAGCCATGATGATAATAAACGGCTATGTCACCAGGGAATTCGGCTCTGAAACCCCGCTGCCAGTGTCTGCAAGCTTAGTTTTTGAACAGTCCTACAGTGAAATTGACGGGGACAGTGCCTCTTTGACGGGGCTTTGTGCCGTAATTTCCTGTTTATCCGAGATCCCCTTAAGGCAGGATTTGGCGGTAACAGGAGCTGTAGATCAGTTCGGGGATGTACAGCCTGTAGGGGCTGTCAACGAAAAAATCGAAGGTTTTTTCAAAGTTTGCAGGCTGCACGGTTTGACCGGGACTCAGGGGGTAATTATCCCTTTAAGCTGTGTTAATCAACTGGTGCTGCGCCCTGCAGTGGTCAATGCCGTAAGAAAAGGCAGATTCCACCTTTATACTGTATCCCATGTAAAGGAAGCCTTTGAGCTTTTGTCCCTGGCTTACTGGGGGGATGCACATACTGAAGGTTCTGTAGTGCAGCGTATTGTCTCCCGCCTTTATGAAATAGGCTCAGGCAGGCATGAAAGTCCCTGGTGGAAATTTTGGGAACGCTGACAGGCGCACTTTAGCAGTTAATAAGGAAAGTTTTGGCTCCTCCTACTGGGCTCGAACCAGCGACATACGGATTAACAGTCCGCCGTTC
>CAYNSI010000092.1:0-8146 GCA_964399665.1 uncultured Enterobacterales bacterium
TGGGCTGGCGGAGAGGAAGGGATTCGAACCCTCGATACAATTTTGGTCGTATGCTCCCTTAGCAGGGGAGTACCTTCAGCCACTCGGTCACCTCTCCGTACTGCTTAACGGCGGCTAGTATCTTATTTTGCCATATGAATGTCAAGATGTTTTTAGCCCCTTATCCTTGTTGTTATCCTTACCTGCAGATCTCTGCGCTTCTGCCGTCTTGCGAATAATTTCAAGATCCCTGGGGGCCTTGATCCCAAGTGATACTCTTCCTGATCTAATATCCGTAACAGTGATGATAATATCCCTTCCAAGACAAAGGGATTCACCTTTTTTGCGGGAAATTACCAGCATTTACAAAAGATCTGCCAAAAATTTGGGAGCTGACGCTAGACCTTCCTTAAGCCCCTCGGGGTTATTGCCGCCTGCCTGGGCCATATCAGCCCTGCCTCCTCCCTTGCCGTCCACATATGATGCCACCAGGTTGACCAAATCACCTGCCTTTACCTTTGAAGTCAAATCATTAGAAACTGCAGCAATAAGATTTACCTTGCCGTTACTCACAGAACCTAGCACCACGGCACAGCTTTTCAGGGTGTTTTTAAGCTCATCTGCAGCAAGACGAAGCTCCCGCATTGAATAATTATCAACTTGTGCAATTACGGTTTTAACACCATTAATATCAGTGGCCCTGCCTGCCAATGCTTCAGCCTCAAGATGTACCAGCTTCTCCTTAAGAAGCATGTTTTCATGCTCTATGGAGTGGGTATGATCAATAAGATTCTTAACCCTTTGTGCTACCGAATAATTATCAGTCCTAAGAAGATTACAGGCCTGTTCGACAAAACGGACCACAATCTGCTGGTGCTCTATGGCAGAGGCCCCTGCAAGGGCTTCAATGCGTCTTACTCCCGATGCGATGCTTTCATCCGCCACTATGGCAAAGTAGCCAATATCCCCTGTTCTTCTTACATGGGTACCGCCGCACAGCTCTTTTGAAAAGTCTCCCATTGAGACTACCCTTACATCATCATCGTATTTTTCATCAAAAAGAGCCATTGCCCCTGATTTTTTGGCAGCGTCAAGATCCATAACTTCAGTTACCACTTCACTGTTATCACGGACAGCCTTATTGACAAGGGCCCCTACCTTCAGGCGCTCATCCATGCTCAGGGGTTTGGGATGGGAAAAATCAAAGCGCAGCCTGTCAGGTCCTACCGAAGATCCTTTCTGAAAGACATGATCCCCCAATACTTCCCTTAAGGCAGCATGCAAAAGATGAGTTGCCGAGTGATGCACCGCAATATTACTGCGCCTTGCAGCATCAACTTTAGCAGTTACTTCATCACCTAAAGTAAATTTACCAAGCGCAACCCTGCCTGCGTGGATTATGGCATTACCGGCATGTTTGGTATTGGTAACTGTAAATAAATTATTGCCTCCTTCTAACGTGCCGGTATCACCTGCCTGACCGCCCTTTTCTCCATAAAAAGGAGTCTTGTCAAGGACAATCACAGCCTCTTCATCAGTGCCAATCTCTGATACCCTTTCAGTGCCCCGGATAATAGCCAAGATCCGGGCTTGTTCCACAAGGCTGCCATAACCTGTGAACTGTGTGGTTTCCGTTAATTTAACTTCTTTGTTATAGTCGATATCAAAGGAAGAAGCAGTCCTGGCCCTCTGCCTCTGTTTGGTCATTTCTTTTTCAAAACCTTCCATATCAACGATATAGCCGCGGTCTCTTACCACATCCTGGGTAAGATCGGCAGGAAAACCGTAGGTATCGTAAAGTTTAAATACCACAGCTCCGGGGATAACTCTTTCAGCACCTAAGATCTCAAGCTCGGACTCAAGAAGGGCAAGGCCCCGGTCCAGGGTATTTAAAAACTGCTCCTCCTCCCTTTTTAGGGTATTCTCAATAAGCTTTTGCTGCTTTACAAGCTCAGGATAGGCATTTCCCATTAAGCGGCACAGCTCTTCTACCAGCTTATAAAAGAAAACTTCATTAGCACCTATCAGGCGGCCGTGTCTTACAGCGCGTCTTATGATGCGGCGCAGAACATACCCCCTGCCTTCATTTGAAGGCAGCACCCCGTCGGCAATCAGGAAAGAACAGGATCTAATGTGATCTGCTATGACTCTTAGTGATTTTAAGGAGAGATCTTTTACATTGAGGAGCCTGGCAGCTGCACCAATCAAATCACGAAAAAGATCAATGTCATAATTAGAATGCACACCCTGCAGCACAGCAGCAATACGCTCTAACCCAAGACCATTGTCAATCATGGGTTTTTCAAGATCTTCAAAAGTACCGTCAGCCCTGCGGTTGTACTGCATGAACACTATGTTCCAGATTTCTATGAACCTGTCCCCGTCTTCTTCAGGAGATCCCGGAGGGCCTCCCCATACCTCAGGGCCGTGGTCATAAAAAATTTCCGAGCATGGTCCGCAGGGACCGGTATCCCCCATCTGCCAAAAGTTGTCAGAGTTAAATTTACCGCCCTTATTATCCCCAACACGGATAATACGCTCTACAGGCAGTCCGATAACCTCCTGCCAAATCCTGTAAGCCTCATCATCATCGGCATAGACAGTTACTAGCAAAGACTCCCTGGGCAGTTTGAAGACTTCGGTAAGCAAAGTCCAGGCATAAACAATAGCCTCTTTTTTAAAATAACCCCCGAAACTGAAGTTACCCAGCATTTCAAAGAAGGTGTGATGCCTTGCCGTGTAGCCTACATTATCAAGATCATTCTGCTTGCCGCCTGCTCTGACACATTTTTGCGCCGTTGCCGCATTAAGGTAGGAACGCTTTTCCTTACCAAGGTAAATATCCTTAAACTGATTCATCCCCGCATTGGTAAAAAGCAATGTCGGGTCATTGTGAGGCACAAGCGGGCTGGAGCCTACCACTTCGTGGCCATTGGATCTAAAAAATTCCAAAAACGCTGTGCGGATCTCATCGCAGGTCATGTACATAATCTAATCATCCAAGGGGAGAAAATTTAACATGGGATTATACTATCCTAGTGCCCTGATTCAGCGACATTTGTCAGTGCTTTCATACAGCACTCACTGCTGAAACCTCTTCTGTAAAGCCATGCAAGAAGCTTCTGTTTTTCAAGGGGGCTGTAATCTTTCTTTCCTGCAACTTTACGCCTAAGAGCAGCGACAGCAACCTCAAACCAGTCGGGCAGCTCCAGCTCCTCAAGCTCGCTGATACTTATCGTAATCTTTCGCCTGCTTAATTCATAATCAAGACGTTTGGGACCATAACCCTGAAAGATAACGTGCCTTAAGATCATCTCAGCCGTACGCCTTTCACTCTGCCAGCCCTCCTTTACACATTTATCAAGGGCCGCATCAACTGCCTTACCGGTAAATCTAGCTGCAAGCTTCTGTCTTAACTCAAAAAGTGAATATTCCCTTCCTGCCAAAAGACGCAGCGCGGCATTTACCGCCGCGCCCGCACTGTCAGAAGGAGGTTTACTGCCGCGATTCATCAGGCACTAAAGATCCTCGGGGATCTTGGAGATAAGGTCTTCTTCATTAATATCATTAAGATCCAAGGAGAGGTCATCGACCGGTGAAGATAAGCTTCCGGCACCTATTTCAACGGTATCCTCATAGTCATTGCGCTGTCTGAAATAGGTGCGGATCTTATTTTCAATCTCATCGGCAATCTCAGGATGCTCATCAAGGTAGCGCATGGCATTTACCTTGCCCTGTCCTATCTTGGTGCCATTGTAGGAATACCAGGCTCCGGTCTTGTCAATAATCTTATCGGCCGAAACCCCAAGATCCAAAAGCTCCCCATTTTTCGCTATACCGTAATTAAACAGGATTTGGAAGTTTGCCTGCTTAAAGGGAGGGGCCACTTTGTTCTTGACCACCTTTACCTTGGTTTCATTGCCGATAACTTCTTCCTTTTCCTTAATAACATTTGATTTGCGAATATCAAGACGTACTGAAGCATAATACTTTAAGGCATTGCCGCCCGTTGTGGTCTCGGGATTGCCGAACATGACCCCTATCTTCATGCGCAGCTGGTTGATGAAGACCACCATGCAGTTTGCCTGTTTGATGATCCCTGCAAGCTTGCGCAGAGCCTGTGACATCAGGCGGGCCTGCAATCCTACATGGTTATCTCCCATATCACCTTCAATCTCGGCCTTGGGAACAAGTGCTGCAACAGAGTCAATTACCACTACGTCAACACCGCCTGATCTGACCAGGGTTTCGCAAATATCCAAAGCCTGCTCTCCGGTATCAGGCTGGGAAATTAAGACATCCTGGATCTGCACGCCAAGTTTTTTGGCATACACAGGATCCAATGCATGCTCTGCATCAATAAAGGCGCAGATTTTGCCCTTCTTTTGAGCCTGGGCGATAAGCTCCAGGGTTAAGGTAGTTTTACCTGAGGACTCAGGTCCATAGATCTCAATGATCCGGCCCATGGGCAGTCCGCCGACTCCAAGGGCAAGATCCAGTGAAAGAGAGCCTGTTGAAATAGACTCAATGTCTTCAAGCTCTCCCTGCCCAAGACGCATGATAGATCCCTTGCCAAACTGGCGCTCAATCTGCTCCATGGCAGCTTCAAGCGCTTTTTGCTTTTTAGGATCGATTGTGACATTGGATGTTGGTTGTAAATTTGAGGATCCATCCTTAGCTCCGGCATTTTTTGCACGTTCTACCATATATTGATTACTCCAAAATCGGTAAGCTCAGCCGCACCTTAAACAAGATAACTGTGTCATCGCAAAATTTTAGCAAAAAAGTTACCTGCACTCAGGCAGAAAATTCCCTTCAGCACAGGACAAAAGGCCTCTTAGGGCAACATCAACCACCTCATCACGAATTGTGCTGCGATTACCTTTTAAATGGAGACACAGGCACTTAATTTCAAGCTCCCTTATGCCAAAAGCCACCCATACCGTACCCACAGGTTTTTCCACGGTCCCGCCGTCAGGCCCTGCAATACCGCTTACTGCGACAGCAATATCAGCATGGCTTCGTTTAAGAGCACCTGTTACCATCTGCCTTACCGTCTCACAGCTTACGGCCCCTTCTTTCTCCAAAGTCTCCTTTCTTACCCCCAAAAGCTCCTGCTTGGCTTCATTGCTGTAAGTTACAAAAGATCTGTCAAACCACTTTGAGCTTCCCGGAATTTCAGTAATCGCAGCTGCTATCAATCCTCCAGTGCAGGACTCTGCGGCAGCAAAAACCTTATGATATCTGGCATAGGAGTCTGCGAACAATGAGGCAGTTTTGATGTTGTCAATCATATATAATTACGCTTATTTCTTGTGACTATTGGAAATTATAACCTCCCTGCATGACAGTTCTGAAAGATGACGGATAAAATGGACAAACTCACCCCCATGATGCGTCAATACATGGAGGTGAAGCAGCAATATCCTGACACCCTGGTATTTTTTCGCCTGGGTGACTTTTACGAGCTGTTCTTTGATGATGCCAAAAAAGCCTCTGAGATCCTCGACCTTACCCTTACCCACAGAGGCACATATAACGATGGAGCGCCCATTCCCATGGCAGGAGTCCCCTATCATGCCATAGACGGGTATCTTGCCAAATTAATCCGCTTAGGCTGCTCGGCAGTTATTTGTGAGCAGGTAGGAGATCCCAAAGATTATAAGGGGATGATGGAAAGGAAGATCTCCAAAATAGTAACCCCGGGCACAGTAACTGAAGAAGGCATAGCCCCGGATCTTAGTGATAACAAAACAGCCTGTATTTATAAAGGGCCCCATTATTACGGCTTTGCAGCCTTGAGCCTTAATACTTCAATATTTACAACAGCAGTTACCTCCAATATTGAAGACTTAATCCTTCATATGGACAGAAGCTCCCCTGCCGAACTTATTTACCCTGAAAGCTTTCATGCACAAGATCTTGTAGAAAGGATCCCCTGTCATAAGGCAGTACCGGACTGGAATTTTGAACTGCAGTCCTGTTACACCCAGTTATGCCGCCAGTTTCATACTGAAAGCCTCTTCGGCTTTGATATCGAAAACCTCAATGAAGCAATATGCGCATCAGGTGCTCTTTTGAGCTATGTCAAAAGTACCCAAAGATGCAATCTTGAACATATCAGGGCGGTAAGACGCATAGAATTTTCAAATTCAGTTATCCTCGACTCATGTGCCCAGCGTAATCTTGAGCTTTTGCACAATTTAAGGGGGGAGAGCAAAGGATCCCTTGCGGAGATCCTCGATAAAACCTCAACGCCGATGGGCTCAAGGCTGCTGCGCCGCTTTATTGTGGAACCTTTAAGGGATAATGAGGCAGTAACCTGCCGTTTGAATCTGGTCCAGAGCCTCATAAATCTTTTTGAGGCAGATGAACTGTCAAAACTGCTTTCTTCAATTGGAGATCTTGAAAGGGCAGCAGCGCGCATCGGCCTTGGCAGCGCACGTCCCAAAGATCTCTCAAGACTTCGCGATGCCCTAACTTTGATCCCCAAGATCAAAGAACTTTTACAAAGCTCTAATGACCCCGTTCTGATAGATTTTAATTTGCGTATTACCCCTTTAAGCTCAATAAAAGAACATCTTACAGCTGCTATTGCAGAAATCCCCTCAACCTTTCTTAGAGATGGCGGGGTAATTGCCCAGGGCTACAATAAAAAACTAGATGACTTAAGAGATTTGATGCATGGTTCTGCAAGGACCATCGCGCAAATTGAGGAGAGGGAAAAAAGCCGTACCGGTCTTTCCACCCTTAAAGTAGGATTTAATAGTGTTTCAGGCTACTACATTGAGATCTCAAGGGGGCAGGCCGTCCATGTACCTGAAACTTATCACAGAAGACAGACTTTAAAAAACAGCGAACGCTTCATTACAGCAGAGCTTAAAGAGCTTGAAGAGAAAACTTTAACTGCAAAGGAGGAAAGTCTCGCCCTTGAAAAAGAGCTCTTTGAGAATATCCTGGAAGCCCTGCAGAAGGATATTGATAAGCTTTCGAATCTTGCTGCAAACATAGCTTTTTTGGATGTACTGCTATCTTTTGCATTGGCCGCCCGGGAACATCACTATGTAAGGCCTGATTTGAGCTCCAAATCTGAAATTATCATTGAAGAAGGCAGGCACCCTGTTATCGAGACCATAAGTCAAAAACCTTTTGTTGCCAACAATATCACTTTAAAAGATCAGCGCATCATGGTGATCTCTGGCCCCAATATGGGAGGCAAATCGACTTTCATGCGCCAGACGGCTCTTATTGCAATAATGGCAAGAATAGGCTCCTTTGTTCCTGCTAAAAAGGCAGTTATCGGCAATATAGACAGGATCTTCACCAGGATTGGTGCTTCAGATGACTTAGCCTCGGGACGCTCGACTTTTATGGTTGAAATGGAAGAAACCGCATCTATATTAAACAATGCCACCCGAAACAGTCTTGTTATCATGGATGAAGTTGGCAGAGGCACCAGCACTGTTGAAGGTGAAGCCATAGCCCAGGCGGTAGTTGAGTATATCTGCAAAAAATTAAACTGCATGACCTTGTTTTCCACTCATTATGCTGCGCTCAATCACCTTGAAGATCACCATGACAGCATCTGCAATCTGTGCTTTAAAGCAGAGGAGACTAAAGGTACTATTATTTTTTTATATAAGGCAGAGCATGGCAGTCAAAACTATTCTTATGCCGTGGAGGTGGGAAAACTTGCAGGACTTCCTGTTTCCGTCATAAACCTTGCCAAAAGATTCATTGTAAAAGAGCGGGAAACTGACACAGGCTCTTCCGTCACAATTAAAAGTTCTGCAGAAAATGCAGAAAATAACACACAGCTTCAAAAGCCTGATAACGATCCTGCACTTTTAGCGCTAAAAAATAAGATCCTCTCGGTTAATTTAAATGCCACAACCCCTCTTGAGGCCTTAAACCTGATAGCCCTGCTCCAAGAGGCACTTAAGAAACACGACCTGCCTTAAAAACCTGCTAAAACAGGCAAAGAAAAGGCCCCAATGCTAAGGGCCTTCTATTAGTGGTGTTCCAATTCTTCAAACAGCATTTTCCTGACTTTGAGCTCTGCCTTCTGTCATGGCAAGGCTTGCCTTATCATTGTTTTCTGACTCTTCCTCTTTTGAGGTGTTTTCTGCAATTAAGTTAAGCTCTTCCCTGCTGTGCACCTGCCTGT
>CAYNSI010000093.1:0-7963 GCA_964399665.1 uncultured Enterobacterales bacterium
ACACGCGGTCTTGCTAAAAAATACTCGATACGTTACAAGTAGTATGTTAGTGTAAATAAAATTAATTAGAAAAATTTGCAAATGATATGCTGCTATCTGTAAAAGAGCCGCTATGAAACTTAGGGAGAGCAGTTTTTTAAATTAGCAGATCCTAAATGATGCTTTAGAAGGCCCCATTGACTCCGGGGAGAGAAAAGCCCGATACTTTAACTTTTGAGTACTAACAACAGTTGCTGTCAGCTGATGTAAAATAATACAGTTTTTTTAAGGCTCTATGGACGTTAACTGTTTGGTTTAAAGCCCTCATTCTTTAGTAAGGAGAAATCTTGATGCTTGAAAATTATATCAGAGAGTATGCAAAGTATGCGGGGTTTGGTCCGGAGTTTGTCGATGAGATTGTGTCTCCTGAAGAAGAAAATCATTATGCCCTGACTCTTGCAGATAAGGTTTGTAGTGTCAGTGAAGTGATGGTTGACAACAAAATTTACGCCCAGGCAGTGATGATGCTCGATGCTACGGAAGATTCTCTTATTGAGAGAATAAAAAAGGTGGGCTCGCGCATTTGGGGCAGAGGTGGCGACATAGGTTTTTTTATTACAGATAAAGAAAGCGGCGCTTTGGGATTTTTTGCAGGCATCTGCCTGCAAAACTGTGATATCAGCTCCTTTATGGTCTTTATGAGGAACCTGCTTACAATAAGCATGGCAGCAGGCGGCATAACAGAACCAATTGATGAAGTCATGAAAGAATTTGAGGCCTATCCTGCACTTGATTTTGAAGATTGGCTCAAGAAAGCAGGTCTTGATCGCGGGGATCTCAGTAAAAGCGGCGGACTTATCTATATCAAAGATATCCCCATTTTGGTAAGCATTATCGATAACAATAAACTGGTACGCCTTTCAAGCCCGGTAGCATCAAGCGGGGAGCATCTTGGTTTTGTCGACAGTATTGAGAACAATGTGTATTTTAATGCCCTCAAAGGTCTGAGGGTCTGGGGCAGCGGGCTTTATTTTGACACGGTAATAAGTGCCGGCGACTTTTCTCCCGATGAGTTTGCAGTTCTTCTTGGGGAGTACGTTGCAGATGCAAAGAATGTCTCTCATATCTATCAAGAAAGTATTAAAAACATGGGAGGTAATGGCGGACAGACAGTTGCCGTAAGTTCTGAGAACATGGATGCCATGGCCATTATGACAGGAAATTTTTTGTCGGTATAGATAGGCAAAGGGCAGCAAAATTGCACTTGATGACGCCTTAACGTGCGGCGCGGCGTTAAAGCCCGGTGACTGATCTTCTGATTTTGCTAACATACTACAGCAGACAACACGCAGGCTGAATATTTGCAATGGTAGACAGCAGACAGACAAACAAAACGCGCCCCAAAAGATACATTAAGCTGCTAAACGACCTAAAAAGACGTAGTGCATGATTCAACTTGGCAGGCCATGACCTCAGCCGTCTGCGCTGCCTTGAAGCAAAAGGCAAAGGCTATCTGGGACATTCCGTAACACCAATCTCTAAAAACCATTAAGACCTGGAACCCCAGGCCCATCAAGGGTTTGCGCTCTTTTTTGTCTTAGAATGCTGTCAAATGCCGGTAAATTTGCCTTTATAATCAATCTCAGGTGTTGCCCTTGTTGGTGTATTTGTCAATAAGCTTCCTGACATCATCAGGGTATCTAGGAGCGGGTTTGTCTTCACCGGCGGTTACTTTGATATCCCGAAGTCTTGCAATCAGGTAAAGGCGATCAGACTGCTGGGGGATAAGTTCACTAAAGTGCTTATCAATCTGCCCACAGATTTCTTGAATGCGTTTGAGGCTATCAGGATCGGAGATCTGCGGCACCTGCTTAAGATAACAGTGCACATAGGTCAGCTCTACAAAGCGCTCCTCAACGCTGCCGTATAGATAGTAGACAATCCCCAGGTAAATCTGCTCTTTTGTGCAGTTGTCGACACTGTCCATCAGCCTTTTTTGGAAGTGCCTGATGATAAAATCACTGAGCCCGAACTCTACCTGATTATGGACGGCTACCTTTTTGGGTATTAGGCCCTTTTCAGGATCAATAGTCCCGATGTAAGTCTGCTCCAACACCGGGTACTTTTTATCAGGCACTCTTTTAGATGTCACCCGAAACAGCTGATAGCTTGATCCTACCAGTCTGACGTCATAGCCCTTGGTTTTAAACGGCTGGGCAAAGGCCGGTAAATTCTCTTTTTTCATAGCACCTCGTACTGTAACATGTTATAATACGCTATTCAAGTATCAAAATGTGATTTTTGCAAAAATATTTGCGTTATTTAAATAGACCTGAGTGCAGAACAAGGTAAGCATACCAGGTACCAGGCTTTAGAACTTAAATTTTGACAATTTTTAGGAGCTTCTATAGAATTACCGGGCTTTTTGAGGCATTGTTTTATTTAAGAGGCAGAACAAAGCAGTATAAATATCAATCAATGGGACTGCATGACCAAAGCTTAAGGTTTAAGTATTGCAGTTCTTGCATTGCAAAGGTTGAATCTGTATAATGTCGGCCCACTACAGCCTCTTTGGCAGGTTTGCATTGATAAAAATGCGGGAGCACGGAACTCCTGCAGGTATCGGAGTTTTGAGCTATATGTACGCAGTGATTTTTTGCGGCGGAAAGCAGCATAAGGTTAAGGAAGGTCAGCGGGTGAGTGTTGAGCTTCTTGATGCCGAGGCTGGCAGCAATATCGATTTGGACAAGGTATTGGTTTTATCTGACGGTACCAATATGAAGGTTGGAACTCCTTACATTGAAGGAGCAAAAGTTACCGCCAATGTAATCGGAACTCATGGCGGTGAGAAACTGAAAATTGTTAAATTCCGTCGTCGTAAGCATCATCAGAAGGTAACAGGCCATCGTCAGTGGTATACCGATCTGGAAATTACCGGCATTACCGGTTTATAGGAGTCTTATAAATGGCACACAAGAAAGCCGGCGGTTCCGTTCGTAACGGACGCGATTCGCAGTCCAAGCGTCTTGGAGTAAAGCGCTATGCAGGTGAATTGGTAAGCGCAGGGAGTATTATTGTTCGTCAGCGCGGTACCCACTTCCATCCGGGGACCAACGTTGGTATTGGACGTGATGATACTCTTTTTGCAAAGAAGCAGGGCCGGGTCTCCTTTGTTTCCCGCGGTCCTAAAGGACGTAAGTTTGTTCAGATCATTACTGAATAAATCAAAAACCATTCTAAAGGCCCCGGCAGGGGCCGTCCCCGATCTTTAAACATTATCTTACCTGCTGCCCAAAGCTTATGCTGTCAAGACCGGAGGTCCCATGAAATTTGTCGATGAAGCAACTATCAGGGTTCAGGCAGGAGACGGCGGTAACGGCGTCGTAAGCTTCAGGCGGGAAAAATATGTACCAAGAGGCGGTCCTGACGGCGGTAACGGCGGCAATGGCGGCAGTGTTTACATCACGGCTGACAATAATCTTAACACCCTGGTTGATTACCGCTTTACCAAAATTTTTCAGGCTCGTCGCGGTGAGAACGGCTCCAGTGCGGACTGCACCGGGGCTGACGGGGAAGATCTCTATCTTAAAGTGCCCCCCGGCACCAGGATCACTGATGAACAGACTGGTGAAGTGTTGGGGGATCTAAAGTCTTCCGGCGACAAGATTTGCGTTGCCCGCGGTGGTTTTCGAGGGTTTGGCAACAGCCATTTTAAAAGCTCTACCAACAGGGCCCCCAGGCAGAAGACCAATGGCACTAAAGGTGAGAGCAGGGTTTTGCTGCTTGAGCTTCTTTTGGCAGCTGATGTCGGACTCTTGGGCATGCCCAATGCCGGCAAGTCTACCTTCATACGTGCAGTATCGGCGGCCCGTCCAAAAGTTGCCGATTATCCATTTACCACCCTGGTGCCTAATTTGGGAGTGGTAAGATCAAAAGACCATGACAGCTTTGTTATTGCCGATGTCCCGGGGCTTATCAAGGGAGCTTCCGAAGGTGCCGGATTAGGACACCGTTTTTTGCGCCATTTAGAGCGCTGCCGGGTGTTGCTGCATCTTGTAGATCTGCTTCCTGTTGACGGGTCCAATCCTGCGGACAATGCCCGCATTATTGAAGAAGAACTTAAAAACTATGATGCAGATCTTTATGACAAGCCGCGTTTTTTAGTGTTCAATAAAAAAGACTTGGTCGACGAACTAGAAGCTGACAGGATAAAGGATGAAGTTATCGCAGCCTTTAAGGTCAAGCCTGCAGGGGTTTTTACCATCTCTGCTTTGGCAAAGCTTGGTATTGATGATCTTGTTATCGCAACTTCAAAGCTTGTTGCCGCCTTGAAGGAAGAAGATCAAAAAACCGAAGCAAGCGGAGATCCTGAGGACTTTGTCTGGACTGAGGGCAGGGAAGATCCAGGTTCTAATGATAGCCCTGATGCGGTCGATGACGGGGACGGCCCTGAATTTATCTATCGTGCCTAGGGAGCCTTAAATGTCCATAGCTTTGATAGCCGCCATGAATGCTGACAGGGTAATAGGCAGCAACGGCACCATTCCCTGGCATGTCAGTGAAGATTTGCAGCATTTTAAGTCCCTCACCTTAAATCATCCCGTGATTATGGGAAGAAAAACCTTTTTGTCCATAGGAAGGCCCCTTGCAGGCAGAAAAAATCTCGTGGTAAGTTCCACCCTTAAGGAGATCAAAGGGGTTGAGATTTGCAGAACCTTACAGGAGGCGGTGGCAAAGTGTCATGGGGAAGAGGTTTTTATTATAGGGGGAGCTAAGCTTTATGAAGAAGGGCTCCTGCTTGCTGATACCCTGTATATCACAGAGATAGAAAAAGATTGTCACGGCGATACTAAGTTTCCTGACTTTAAGGGGTTAGGCTTTGTTGAGACTTCCCGCTCCAAAAGATTGTTAAGTGCCAAAGAGCAGATTTACTACTGCTTTGTAACCTATCAAAAGAAGCTCTAATCAGTCTAATCAGGAAGATCTTAAGCTTAACCTGCGTATTTTTTTGATTTTACAAAATAGGTTTGGTCAGTATCGCAACACCATGCCGTCAGCCCGTTACCCCAGACGCAGCCAGTATCAAGGGCTTTAAAACCGGGTCGGGAGCATCGGGCTCCCAGGGCTGCCCAGTGACCAAAAACCAGGGTATAGCTTTTTTTCTTGATAACGGGGGGATCTCCTAGTGAAAACCAGGGATACAGGTTGTCTTTTTCCACCTGTTCTGGACTTACAGCGGTATTTTTAAAATCAAGCTTTCCTGATTTTTGGCACAAACGCATTCTGGTAAAGGCATTAATTGCAAAGCGCCATCTGGGGATCCCCCTGATGCCCTTATCCCAAATTGAGGGCTCATCATGGTACATATTGGCAAGCAGGATTTTGGACCTTACAGGATCTTCTAGTACTTTTGAGGTTTCCTTGGCAATTTTTACGGCCTTTGATGTTTTCCAGAAAGGATAGATCCCGGCATGAACCACCAAAAGAAGTTTTTTCTTATGCCGGTATAAAAGAGGACAGGAGGCAAGGTAGGCTTTGATGTCCTCGAGGGCTTCTGACTTTAAGATCACCTCAAGGTTGTCTTTGGCCCTTGGCTTTATGATATGGTGTGCTGCGGCAAGAAAATTTAAATCATGGTTGCCAAGAACGCTCACAGCTTTTGGCCCCAGTGACATGATTACTTTCATGGTTTCTACAGGAAGAGGACCGCGGCCTATGAGATCTCCTGTCAGGATAAGCTCATCTTTGATATGGTCAAATTTTATTAATTCCAAAAGTCTCATGAATTCGTTATAGCAGCCGTGGATATCGCCGATGCAGTAGGTGGCCATGTATATCTGTCCTCATTTTAAGATGCTAAAATCTTAGCATAGCAGTCATCATGGACAAGAGGAAAATGCCGCATATTGCCAGGGATTTTATCGTAAACCGCCTCGTTCCTTCTTTGAGGATCGAGCATGTGTTAACGGATCTATTCGGTCTTGCCCTGAAAAAAAACGGCGCTAATTTCAGCTGCTGCTGCCCCTTCCACAATGAAAAAACCCCATCTTTTTTTGTCTCCCCCTCAAAGGGCACCTATCACTGCTTTGGCTGCGAGGTTCACGGCAATGTCATAAACTTTGTAATGAGCTACAAAAACCTCACCTTTGTAGAGGCGGTGGAGGAGCTTGCCCAATATGCCGGCATTGAGATTGAGTACGACAGGACATCAGGAAGTGATGACAGGGATCGCTATGAACTTTATTATGAGCTCATGGACCGTTGCGCCTTTTATTTCAGCTCATCCCTTGCCAAAAATCAGGCAGCCCGGGACTACTGGTATCAAACCAGGCAGTTTTCAAGGGATACGGTTCTAAAGGCCCGTTTAGGGTATGCCCCTGACAGCTGGGAGCAGTTTTTAAAGGATGTGCCCAGAAATGATGCCGAAAAAACTGCTCTTGCGGATCTTGGTATGCTCTCTTTGAGAGATGACGGCACTTTCCTGCCCATGTTCCGCAACAGGGTTATGATTCCCATCATAAATCTTAAGGGTAAGGTCATAAGTTTCGGCGGCAGGGCCCTGGATGACAGCAAACCAAAATATCTTAATACCAGGGAAACTCCCATTTTCAAAAAAAGGCGGGAGCTTTTCGGGCTTTACGAGGCCCTGCAGGAGTTTCGCAACCGTCCGCCGCAGCTTGTGCTGGTAGAAGGATATCTTGATGTACTTTCCCTGCGCCAGGCCGGAATTTTATACGCGGCAGCCTCATTGGGAACGGCAACCACCGTGGATCATTTCAAGTTAATGTTTCATTACACCGATAAGGTGATTTGCTGCTACGACGGAGACGCCGCGGGTCAGAAGGCCGCCTGGCATGCCCTGGAGGTTTTATCCCCCGTAATTCAGGCTGACAAAGAGGTGCGTTTTGCCTTTCTGCCACAGGAAGATGATCCTGATTCTTTGGTAAGAAAAGAAGGCCCGGGAGGTTTTACCAGATATCTTGATAATGCCCTCTCCTTTCCTGAGTTTTTGGTGTCACATGTAAGTTCAGGCTTTGATTTAGCAGATCCAGGCGACAGAACCCGCTTTATGGCGGAGATCCTTCCCAGAATAAAACGTATTGCAGCGCTGCCTTTGCGCAATGTTACTGCCGAAATCCTGGCAAAGACTCTTGCCATGGATCCTGACAGGGTCTATGAGATGCTCAATGCTCTGTCAGAGCCGTTAGAATCCCTAAGGCGTGCCGCGGCTGAGGATGGTTCTGCAGGGGTCCGGGCTGAGCTTCTTAATACTCCGATGCGCCGTCTTATAGCCTTTTTGCTGCAGCAGCCTGCGGTGGCCTCCTTGATGTATGACCGCTTCGAGCTTGACAGGCTGCCCGGGCTGTTACAGGAGCTTGGCGTCAAGGGCAGCACGGATCTTAAATATCTTCTGGATCTGATTCATCAGCATGGCGACATCACTCCGGCGCAGTTTATTGAGCAAGTAAGGGACACTAAAAGGGAGAAGTCCTTTAATCTCCTGCTCCAGGCCTCCTTTATTCCCCGAAAAGCAGACGGCGGTGAGTACAGTATTGAAGATCGGGCCGAGTTTTTTTCGAGGATAATTTCAGAATGTATTTTCGGGGCCCTTAAATATCAGCAGACCAGGATCAGCCTCAAAGGCAGCGAGATCACCAAGGATGATTTTGCACAGGGTCAGCTTGTCACTGAACTTCTTGCCAGAAGATTTGATTTCTAAAGGTTTACGGCCTTACGATTCGAACAGTGATTAAGGCCCGAGGCTAATTTGCCAGAAATTTTGACAAGAGATCTTATTAGAAGGCGGCTCTTATCTTTAGGAACATCCACCTTTAAGCTTATCAAGCTGGTCTTGAGTTAAAGTAAGCTCTTCTAAGATCACGACCTCGCGCATAGGCGTTGACGCACTGTTTTTATCCCTTTGCGGCTCATTGATGATCACCATAACGCAGGGGACAATGGTAAGAGGCTCAATCAAATCGGC
>CAYNSI010000094.1:0-7921 GCA_964399665.1 uncultured Enterobacterales bacterium
TTAGGAAGGCCTTTTGAAAATAGCTGTGATGCTATAATGAGGAAAGGTTTTAACAGTTTTCAAGTCAGATCCGCAATGGGAAAACAACTTCTTTTTGGCTTTTGCCTGCTTCTTGGCAGCACCGCAGTAAATGCTGCAACTTATCAAATTACCGGGGATACTACTCTTGTCGGCAGTGAAGATATTTATCATGTCGATCCTGATGGTACTACTACCATGGAGTATGTGGCAGCCTGGCACAATCTTGGACTGTCAAACCTTATCGAGGCTAACCCCAAGGCAGATCCCATAGTCCCCCGGGCAGGAACCAGACTTATCATTCCCTCAAGGGTAATCCTTCCAGATACGGTGCGACGGGGCATTATTGTCAATTCTCCAGAGATGCGGCTTTACTACTATCATGACAATGTTGTTGATGTTCTGCCTATAGGCATAGGTCAGCTTGGTACCGATACTCCTTTAAACTGGACCACCAAGGTTGAGCGCAAACGCGCAAATCCCACTTGGACCCCGACTGCCAAAATGCATGCTGAATATCGGGCCAGAGGAGAATATCTTCCTGCCGTATGGCCGGCAGGTCCTGATAATCCCATGGGGTTGTTTGCCATCTACATCGGCAGGCTTTATGCAATTCATGGCACTAATGCAGATTTTGGAATAGGACTTAGGGTCAGCCACGGCTGCGTCAGACTGCGCAATGAGGATATTGAGTACCTTTTCAATGCCGTACCCGTAGGCACCAGGGTGCAGTTTATCAATAGGCCCCTCAAATATGCTAAGGACAGTGACGGCAGCATATATGTTGAAGTCCATCAGCCCCTTTCCATGAATGAAAATGAATTTGAGGCCATGGAAAATATCCCCATAGAGCTTACTGCCCAAGATCGGGAATTTCTGTCAGACCCGCAGATTAATCAGGAAATTCTGCAGCGCGCCTTAGTGGAAAGGTCGGGCCGCCCGGTGCTGTTAAATCCGCCGGAATTCTATTAGCAGCTGTATATGACAAACTAAAAACATCATAAAATCAAATAAAGAATGTCATGTTATTTAAAGATTGACATGACGTCATTTCACCTGCAAAATTCTTTGTGTATCTTATCAGGATACAGCCTCTATGGTTTTGACTCAAAGCATGTTAGCAGGAGCAGCTTAAGGAAGAGCTGGCTACGGCACTCAACTCCTAGCCAAACTTCAGCCTGCTAACATGTGGTTAATTTGGTTGAGATCTTTGCTGTCCGGGTCGGCCACAACAAACCTCACTCTAAATCAAAATCATGACGAACTATAATTGATATGACAATCTTTATTTGATTTTATGATACTTTTATTCTGCCATGTACAGCAGATCATCAGATCCTCTTTAGTCTTAGCGCCATTCTACATACCATCGCAGGCGGGGATCTTTCCTGTTTTCCGCTCCCATCCTGCCCGTTTTTGTGTCCCCGAACCTTTTTTCAAAAGCTTAGGATCTGCAACATGGCCGAATCATTGTCGCAAGGTGGCCGAATCATTGGCGGTAGACATATGGGAATGCCGCCGCAGTTTAATGCCCTTGGTTTGACATGATGTTTAACAAGCCCCGTTAAGACTTCAGCTGTCTGCCTTAGGGTCTTAAAAGCTTCAATAAAGCCTGCTGCTCGGAATTTGGGCCTTTTTTTAGCATTAGGCAGCCAAAACATAGCAGCACAATTATCATCAGAGCAAGGGGAATTAACCCAAATCGTGAATAGGGAGTTTGCCCTTTCCTGCCTTTAAAATCAATATCAAGGGCCTCCTTGGTATCAAGGGCAATGGCAGCAACTGTTGAAGCGTCGGCACCTATTAAAGCGGTGATCCCCGAGTTGGTAACCCTGATAACGGGCTTTTGCATTTCTAACGCCCGCATTTTGGCTATGGCAAGATGCTGCTCAGGGCCTCGGGTAGGTCCGAACCAAGAGTCATTGGATAACATGAGAATTCCGGAAATTTCAGGACTGTCTAAAGAATACATAAGCTCGGGGAAAACCGCTTCATAGCATATGGCAGGATTTAAAATTAAATCCCCAAGCTTGATAGGATCTTGAATTGGAGCGCCTTCCGTGAAGGCGGACATCGGAAAATTAAAGATAGACCCTAAGGGTCTTAGGTATTCATCAAAGGGGACGAATTCTCCAAAAGGCACCAGGTGGCGCTTGTCATAGCGTTTAAGATCAAGCTCATCGGCATGATTGATTTTATCGCCTAAGGTAATTATGGAATTGGTTACGATTCTTTTTTTGTTCTGTATTTCAAGATGTTGGATCCCCGTTATTAGATAAGATCCTGCATCGAAGGCAGCGAAGTTAAGATCTGATAGTACCGGCATGGCATCCCGCGTTAACAGGGGAATGGCAGCCTCAGGCCAGATCACAATGCGCCCTTCATTCAAAGCCTTTAATGACAGATTGATGTAAGTGCTTAAAGTAGGTCCCACCATCTCAGGTGACCAGCGCACCTGCTGAGCTATATTGCCCTGTACCAGGGTAACAGGATAGTATCTTTCATCCTCATGGGTATAGACAATGCCCTTAATTAAGATCCCGATAATGACAATGACCCCTGCTATGGGAAGATAGATATACTGCCTTAGGATGGTAAGGCATACGGCTCCTGAGCTTATGTATAACAAAAGGTTGATGCCGCGCACTCCAATTAAGGGGGCATAGGAGCTGAAGGGCCCTGTAAGCGTACTGTAGCCTACATAGGTCCAGGGAAATCCGGTAAAAAGGTAACCGATTATAAAATCGGCTGCTACTAGGGCAGAGGGTAAGAAAGCAAGATTAAAGGCGGTGATTTTATCGTGTGATAGTTTAAAGGCTAAAAGACCTAACAGGGCATAGGGCAGGGCGAGGTAAACCCCAAAAAGAATTACCACGCCAAAAGAAAGGGCCGCGGGGATCCTGCCAAAATCCATCATTACAAAGTTAAGCCACCACAGGCTTGATGAGTGGTAGGCGGTAAAGAAAAACAGCAGGGCACAAAAGTGCTCTTTTTTCCGGTTTAAGACAGTAAGGATGAAAAATAGCACGATTAGGACGGCAAGCATTGCCACCCAGGAGTTAAAGGGCGCAAGTCCCAAAGTTCCTGCAAGCCCTGTAAGGAATGGGATCAGGGTGTAACCTGCAGGATGATGAATGATTTTTTGATAGTAAACAGGACGGCCCAGTTTTTCCAGGCGCTCAGCTATTAATTTCATCATCTTCTTTGGGGACTGCTTTTATGACTGCAAGTTTTTTTACCTGATGATGGCTTGATTCGATAACCTTGAAGATAAAGCCTTCGATGGTAGTCTGCTCCCCCTTTCTGGGAATGTGCCCCATGTGATGCATAACCAGGCCTGCTACGGTATCAATATCAGGGACGGCAAAGGTAGTCTTAAAAAAGTCATTAAAGTCATCAAGCAAGGTAGCCCCGGGCATTTCGAAGGTATTTTCCCCCTTTGTGATAATTTCAGGCTCGGGCTGTTCGTCATTATCGTATTCATCAGCGATATCGCCTACGATAAGCTCCAAAATATCTTCAATGGTAACTAAACCGCAGACTCCTCCGAATTCATCAATGACTACGGCAATATGCAGGTGATTTTCCTGAAACTGCTTGAGCATGCTGTCTACCCTTAAAGTTTCCGGCACCACGGTGCATGGTCTTACTATGTCGCTTATTGAGGAAAGATTGGGCTTAAGTCCTGCAGCATAGGGCAAAAGATCCTTGGCATTGAGGATCCCCGTTATATGATCCTTATCCTCCTTTGATACCGGGTAGCGCGAATGTCCCGATGAGGCAATGACGGATACGGCATCCTTTACACTGGATCCTGCATCTATGGTAACCATTTGGGAACGGGGCACCATGATGTCGCTGATGCGCAGGGTGGAAATGTCAAAGACCCCCTTTAACATGTCTTCAGTGTCTTCGTCTATGACATCACGGGAACCTGCCTCGGCAATGACTTTAGCAAGCTCGCCTCTGGTGGCAGGTCTAATCCTGCGGAGCAGTTTTTTTAAAATACTTTCATGACCTTCTTTTTCAGCCGTACTTTCATCACTCATTTAAGTTCTGCTCCTTACAAATTCTCTTTTTCATCTGCTATGCAATATGGATCTTCAAAGCCAAGCTGTAACATCACCTTGGTTTCTATTCCTTCCATTAGGGCAGCTTCATCGTCTTTAATATGATCATAGCCTAAAAGATGCAGCGTTCCATGAATTGCAAGATGGGCCATATGCTCTTCAGGATCAAGGTTAAGTTCATGGGCTTCTTTGATTAAAACCTCGGTACATATTACAAGATCTCCTAAGAGGGGCAGGGGGGCCTCTTTTGGAGCTTCAAAGGGGAAGGACAGGATATTGGTAGCTTTATCCTTGTTCCGGTAGGTTTTGTTAAGATCCCTTACCTCCTCTGGATCTGCCATCCTTACGGTAAGTTCACAATCTTCCTCATAGCAGACATAATCAAGCGCAGCCTTGATATATGACAAAAGCTTTTTTTTATCCGGAACAAAGCTTTGGTTTCGCGCGGCAAGCTGCAGATCAAGGGAAACTTTCATGTCAATCAGGCCTTCCCTTGAGGATCGGTAAAACTTTTAGATTCTGTGTCTGGTGCAGTAATTGCCTTGGCATCAGAGGCTTCAGTTTCTTTATCAGCAAGAGGCCCTGCAGTACTTAAGACAGGTTTTTGGTCATCTTCTTTTTCTTTTGCAGTATCGTCTGCAGTTTTATTTTCTAAGGTTTTCTGCTGTCCTTCTGCTGCTCTTTTTTGCGCTGCTTTTTTTTCATAGCTGTCATAGGCTTTGACAATGGCAGCTACCACCGGATGGCGTACCACATCCTCTGCTTTGAAATGATTAACTGCAATGCCTGCTACTCCATCAAGGACCACCAGGGCATGGTTAAGTCCGGATCTTACATTGCGCGGCAGATCAATCTGCGAAGGATCTCCTGTGACCACGGCACGGGAATTGAAACCTATGCGGGTTAAAAACATTTTCATCTGCTCAATACTGGTGTTTTGAGCCTCATCCAGGATGATAAAAGAATCATTTAGAGTGCGGCCCCTCATATAGGCCAGGGGGGCAATTTCGATGACCTGCTTTTCGATAAATTTCTGCACCTTCTCAAACCCGAGCATCTCATAAAGGGCATCGTACAGGGGCCTTAAATAGGGATCTACTTTCTGAGTCAAATCCCCGGGCAGAAATCCCAGCTTCTCCCCTGCTTCTATGGCGGGTCTTGTGAGGATAATGCGGCGCACTTCATTGCGATGCAAGGCATCAACGGCCGCGGCTACAGCAAGATAGGTTTTGCCGGTTCCTGCAGGTCCTGCTCCAAAACAGACATCATGACTTAAAATCGCCCTGATATAGGAGGCTTGATTGGCAGTTCTGGCCCTGATGATCCCCCGCGGGGTATGAAGATCATCTGCTTTGTAATAAAGACCATCTAAAGATCCTGATGACAAGACACCTTCCCTGTATGGTTTGTTGTTTGGTTCTTGTTCGGGTTTTTGATCAAGGGCTTTTGCTTCAATTAAGGCAAGATGAACCATTTGAGGGGTCACTTCCTTGCCGCGGTTTTTACCTGCAGGTGCAGTTTCAAGATATAGTCTGTTTAGGATTTTCTTGGCAGTATTTACCAGGCGGGCTTGTGCGCCTTCGATGCGAAAATGTGATCCTGAATAGGCAATGGTTACATCAAGACGCTTTTGTAAAATAATTAAATTTTCATCCTCAGGTCCTGTTAACAGGGCCTGACGGGTTTTATCAACAGGCTCTAAAATAAAGTCACAGGATTTAAGCCTTGCCATGGTCTAACACGGTTCCTCTTAAGGTATGGGCTGCAATAGAATCGATTTTTACCTCTACCATCCTGCCGATAAGATCTTTTGATCCTTCAAAGACTACGATCCTGTTGTTTGAGGCCCGGGATTTTAATTCCCGGTCGGATTTGCGGGAGACTGCCTCAACTAAAACCTTCTGGATGGTGCCTGTCAGTTTCTGGGTATGCAAGGCAGCATAGTGCTCAAGCTTTTCCTGCAGGGCATAAAGTCTTTGCTTTTTTATTTTTTCGGGGGTATGGTCATCAAGCTTTGCTGCATCAGTTCCCGGACGTTTTGAATAAATAAAGCTGAAACTTTGGTCAAACTGTACCTTGTCGACAAGATCCATGGTGTCAAGGAAATCTTGCTCAGTCTCTCCGGGAAAACCTACGATAAAATCCGAGCTTATTAAAATATCAGGACGGGCTTGTTTTAATTTTGCCACCAAAGTTAAATAACTTTCTTTGGTATACCTTCTTGACATGAGATTTAAGATCCTGTTGGATCCTGATTGGACGGGCACATGCACGGCATCGGCTATGATATCAAGCTCTCCTATGGCTCTTACAATATCATCGGTAAATTCCATGGGGTTTGAGGTGGTAAAGCGCAGTCTTTTAACGCCGCCTAAGGCTGCCACCTCATAAAGGAGTGAGGCAAAAGAAACCATCTTTCCGTCAGGTCCATAGCCTTTGTAGGAGTTAACATTCTGTCCTAAAAGATGAATCTCTACGGCGCCTTTATCAAGATGAATGAGGATTTCATCCAAAATATCCTGAAGCGGTCTTGAAACTTCACTGCCGCGAGTGTGGGGAACGATACAGTAGGAGCAGTTGTTAGAGCAGCCTTCCATGATGGTAACAAAGGCAGAAGGTCCCCTTAAGCCGCTTTCTGGCAGTGCATCGAATTTCTCTAAAGAATCAGCCTGCGTATCAATTACAGGAGTTCCTGAGGATTTAAATCTGCTTATCATCACAGGAAGTCTGTGGGCGGTTCTCGGGCCAAAGACTACGTTAAGTCTTGGATTAAACTCAATTAATTTTTGCCCCAATTCAGAGCCTATGCAGCCTCCCAGACATAAAACCGTATTTTCATCCAAAATACCACTGTGCTCCCAGGCGGCAATTTGGTTAAACACCTTATCCTCAGCTTTGGCGCGTACTGCACAGGTAATAAGCACCACAACCCCGGCTCCTTTGGGACTGTCGGTTTTTATGTAGCCCATGGACTCTAAAAGATCTTCTATCCTGTCAGCGTCGTAAACATTCATCTGGCAGCCCCACACTGCAAGGTAGAAGCTCCCTTTTTGCATTTTGATAGTGGGTGTCATAGTTGGTTTTCAGGGATAATGATGCATTTTTGCATCACTTCTTCCATAAGAGAGATGTCAGCATTGAATGAGGCAATGCTTGCTTGTAACATGAACTTAGGATCAATCCTGGTTAAATCAAGCTCAATACCGCGGTTTAACAGCAGCTGCCTCATAAACTCCCTTTGTGCCCTGCCGTTGCCGTCGCGAAAAGGGTGCAGGGCATTTATTTCACTTAAATAGTAGGCAGCTCTGCGGTACAGGGTATCAAGCGGGCAGTTTTTAAGATAATGTTCTTTTTTCAATTCAGCAAAGATCCTCATGCCTTCCTGTTCAATATATACCGCCTGACAAAAGTACAGGCCTTTGGCGATGTTGACTGTTCTGACACGGCCTGCCCATGGATAAATATCCTGAAAAATGTGGTGATGGATTTTCTTTAGATGATCAAAGTCAAATTTCCCTGCAATGGGATTTTTGTAGAGATCAATCAGCCTGATGCCGGTTAGGACCCTCTCAAGCTGTTTTAACTTTTCAGGATCTCTAAGATCATAGTTGTTAATCAAAACCCCGCTGTTTTTATAGCAGTATACGGGGTCGTGATATTCAGGGATCAAATCAGGCAGCCTTCTGTGTGCCTCTTTGTTCTCTTTGAAAAAAATTCATTACGGTTGTGAGATCTGCCCTGCCTTTGGCATATTCAATCAGAAGTTGTTCTTCAGTTACGGACAAATGCAGGTTTTCCATTGCCAAAGTGGCTTTTACCTGTTCAATCAGCAT
>CAYNSI010000095.1:0-7920 GCA_964399665.1 uncultured Enterobacterales bacterium
TGTAAGACCTTCTGAAGCAAAAAACAGGGGGCTGTGGTGGGAGAAGCGAGAATCCACCGCCTTTAGGCATGGGGAGTGTCAACGTTGTTACATGCTAAAATCATAAAAAAAGGATGGATATGGGACAAAACGACGGGAAGACCCCACCTCTTACCAGTGCCTACGATGAGCTCGTGCGCACTATCGAAGTACTCTCAGGCAGGAAGTTAAGCGATTTTAATATCGGTGCTGTCAGGGAGTCCTTTGCCCAGATGAAGGAGCGTGAAGCAAGGGAAATCGCCCAGGAACTTGCAAAAGATCGCCAAAAATCATCCCAGGCATTTGCAGAACACCTGTATAAGGAGGGGGCGGTTGACAGAAAATGGCAGTTTCAAAATTTGGTGCAGGATGCCAACAATATCGAGGCGATCACAGCAGGGATGGCATTTTGCCGTGAGACCTTAAGCCCAGCTGCCGGCACCCGCCCTAAATTGTTGCTGGTCTTTGGCAAGGAGGGTACCGGCAAGACCGTGCTGTTAAATGCTATGGCCAATGCCTATCTGCTTTATGGCGTACAGTCACTGGATCTTATAGGTTTTGATGCCATCTTAAATGCCTGTTATTTTCAGTCCGATGAACATCGCAACGACCGTATGGAGCGCTATGAGGAATGGGAGCATTACTGCAATACCCATGTGCTGTTATTGGACGGCTTAGGCCACATAACCGACGGTTTTAACCTTTTTGAGCAGAGGATTTTTTCAAAATTAGTGCGCTTAAGGGCAGCTGCAGGACTGCCGCTTGTTATCAGTACCAATCTTACTTTTGATAATTTCAGCGCTGCCATCGGCACTTTTGCATATGAGTCACTAAAAGAATATGACTCTTTGTGCGTCATGCTTGCAGGAATAAGCAGGCGCCCCCCAATAAGCTTTAAAGGAAGGCCCATCCGCTAGGAAGGATCATTGATGTCTTTGGTTTTAGCCTTTGATTATGGTACGTCCTCCATAGGGGTGGCAGTAGGCAGTACTGATTTGGGTACGGCACAGCCTTTGAAACCATTAAGGGCCAAAGACGATCGGTGTGCCATTGAGCCTTTACAAAAGCTTATAAAAAAGTGGCAGCCTGAATTTTTGGTGGTGGGACTGCCCCTTAATATGGACGGTACCAGGATGGAGGAGCTTACCAAAAGAGCCGAGAAGTTCGGGGAATTTTTGACAAAAACATTGTCCTTAAAAGTGTATTTTAAAGACGAAAGACTTACCACCAAGGATGCTAAAGCCATAGTATTTGAAGAAGGCGGGTTTAAAGCTTTAAAAAAGGGTAAGGGCAGAATTGACGGGATTAGTGCCGCCTTAATTTTAGAAGGCTTTTTTGAAGAGCACCCTGAGTTTTTGGGGCGGCAGCTTTAATCTTTGGAAAAGGCAATTTAAAGGCTAAAAGGCAGTTGTGACACTCCTCATCACATCTTAAAAAGGCAGCTTTTTTAAGAAAATTCATACATTCTGGTGCAAACTTTACTTTAAATATGCCATCCTAACAGGCAGCTGTCTTTTCTTTTGTTATGTTGAATTCATTTACAGGCAAAAAACACTCTCCAAGGCGCCGCATTTTCCAAAAGATTACAGCAAGGTAAACCAGTTTTTAATAGTCCTTTTATTTTTTGCGCAGCTTTTTTATAATCCTGCTGTTTTTAGTAAGAATTGTGGTTTTTAGCTTGTTTGCTGTAAGACAGCTTTTATCATGATTAAGGCTGCTTTTTAGGCCGTGGGTTCTATTCTAAATGTATCAGCAAGTAGAAAATACCCGTCCTTTTATAAGATGGGTTGGGGGCAAGGTCAGAAGTTTAAAACAACTGCTGCCTTTTTTCCCGGCGAAACTGCCGCGTCATTTTGTCGAGCCTTTTGTCGGCAGCGGTGCCGTATACTTTGCGATAGCACCACTTTTTGAAACTTCTCTTATCAACGATCTCAATGAAGATCTCATCACGGCATACAGGATCATTCAAAAAGAGCCTCAAAACCTGATAAAAGGGCTTAAATCCTGCATTTACAACAGGGATTTTTTCTATAAAGTAAGAAATTTCGACAGAGTCCCGGGCCTTGAGTATCTTAGCAGACTTCAAAGGGCAGTACGCCTTATTTACCTCGTGGAAGCAGGGTTTAATGGTCTTTACAGGGTAAGTGATAAAGGGCTGTTTAACGTGCCTTTTGGAAGTCATGTGCGCCCGACCCTGTGCCGCTCTTTAAGAATCGCAAAGTGCTCTTCTTTGATGAGCTTAAATCCTACCACCATTTTAAGTACCGATTTTATGGATCTTTTAGACAGGATAGATCAAGATTCTTTTGTCTATATCGACCCTCCCTATGAACCTCTTTCACCAACTTCTTTTTTTACCTCCTATCAAAGCAATGACTGGGGACCTGAAGACAGCTGGCGCCTTGCAGAATTTTGCAATAAGCTGCATCAAAAAGGGGTGCTTTTTATGCAGTCAAACTCAACTGCAGACATTAATTTCAAGCTTTACCGCAACTACAATATCAATACCTTAAGTGCCCGCAGATCTATCAATGCCAAAGGAGACAGATCTTCTTTAAAGGAACTTGTAATTACCAATTACGATAACTTTAAGGGTGAGGTTTTTGTTAATTTAA
The DNA here is from genome assembly GCA_964399665.1 of uncultured Enterobacterales bacterium. Taxonomy (GTDB): domain Bacteria; phylum Pseudomonadota; class Gammaproteobacteria; order Enterobacterales; family Succinivibrionaceae; genus Avisuccinivibrio_A. The sequence continues at coordinate 2,634 of CAYNSI010000095.1, forward strand.
GCAAAAATGTTCCAACTTCGGCTGAAGAAGTCAGTGAAGTAAGAGAATACACCCTGGATGAAGTTACCCATGCCCTAAAGGAAGCTTTTGGAGACAAGCTTGCACAATTTGCAACAGCAGAAACCAGGAAAAAAGTTTTGGCAGAACTTAAAATCGAAGCATTGAAACATTTTGCTTAAAAAAGCAGGCTCGCTACTTTAAAAGCGGCAGAGAGTTAAAGTCCGTGGTATAGGAAGGAGAGAGCATTTTTTTGGCCTGATGTTTGGGATCTTTGGCAAAAAAGCCGGATCTGCCCCAGAATATGGTATTGCGCTTTTGAAGATTCAAGCTGTCCACAGCGGCCATCAGTGTTTGAGAATTCTTAAGGTGGTGGTCAAACTTATCATCATCGGCAGTAAATAAGGAGCTTTGAGACTCACGGCTTTGACATAAATCACTTAGGATGATCCCGGCTTTGCCATACGAACAGCCTGCTTTGAAGGTCTTTTCAAGAAGCTTTAAGGCAGCTTTGGTAAGGATCCTGGTATCCTGTTCCGGAATGTCAAAGGTTAAACTCTCAGTGACAGAATATCCGATGCCTTCTGCAAAAGGCGGGGTGCGATAGAAGATGGTAATTTTCCTGCAGTATTTTCCTATTGCGCGCAATTTGACGGCACATTCTGCGGTAAATGCAGCCAGGGCTGCTTCAAGTTCATCTTTTTTTACCAGTCTTGGCTTAAAAGATCGTGACCACATGATCTGTTTTTGGTCATGACTTATAACATCCGTGATAACATCCTCACCCCTAAGCTCCCTCACGGTATTGGCAACAGGCAGGGAAAACTTTTGGCGAATCATTTTAGGATCTGCATTCCTAAGACCTTTGGCAGTAAAGATCTGCAGGTCATTTAAATGCTCTTTAAGGCGTTTTCCTATGCCCCAAATTTCTCCAACTTCGGTTTTAGCAAGAACAGCATCGCATAAATCAGAATCCACAAGATTGCATACTCCTGCAAGTGCAGGCTCACTTTTGGCAAGATGGGAGGCAAGCTTTGATAGGGTGCGCGAAGTTGCAATACCTATTGAGACTGGGATCCCCACATGGGAGGCTAAGGTGTGTTTTATCCTGAAGGCAAGATCCAAAGCCTGAGGCTGCGTTATCTTTCTTACCGTCAAAAAAGCTTCATCGACAGAATAGATTTCAATCTCAGGAACTAAAGACTCGAGAGTCCGCATCACTCTTGATGAGATATCAAGATAGAGATTGAAATTTGAGGAAAAGCAGGTAATTTGGTGCTGCTTGATAAGATCCTGGATCTTAAAGACGGCAATGCCCATTGGAATGCCCAATTTTTTAACTTCAGGGGATCTTGCGATAACACATCCGTCATTGTTCGAAAGTACCAATACCGGTTTATTATCAAGATCAGGTCTGAAAATACGCTCACAGGAAACAAAAAAATTATTGCAGTCGCATAAAAAATAAAGCTTTGGGAAAGTTAGGGTATTACCGGGCTCCATTTTTCGTGTTTCCAAAAAAATTTTTCCAAACAAGTTAGCATGAGCTAATTTTAGTTGTATACTGCTTACTCAAAGTATGGCTTAAGGATTGATTAAGCTTTTGACAGACATTATGACTTACAGCCGTACCGTTAAGGTAACATTTTGACAGAAAAAGTTTTTTCAAATTGCATCAGGCATCTGTAAAGCCTGCAGGTCAAAGCAGCGCAGCAGTTCCCATGGCGCTTTTCATCAAAGATAAGTGCTCTACAGCGGATACTTTGACCACAGGTTTTGTCCTGTTCCAGGAATAACTAAGGCACTACTGGGCAGAGCAGCGCTCTGCCCTTTCCTTCTTTTCTTCCCTTTTTCTTGAAAGAACTACGGCGTACTGCTATCCTGGCAAACCCGATTTCGGGGCTTATCGTAAGGATCTGCTTTACGATCCTGATTAAACGCAAGAAATCGTAAACTAAAGCTTTCTATGAATAAATGGTTCAGCCTGTGCCTGCTTACCCTCGGTGCAGGCACGATATATAAGATTTCCTCCATGAAGGATGTTTTCTATGTTCCCATGGTAGAAGACTGGGGCCTTACCAATACCCAAATAGGAATGGGGCTTACTGTGGGTGCTGTGGTACAGAGTATAGGCATGTTCACGGCCTTATATCTTACCGATCGTTTCTCAAAAAAGATTTTACTGCCTGCAGGTTTGATTGGGGTGGGGCTGTGCGGTCTGTACCTGAGTACTTTACCAGGGTATACGGGATACTTAATAACCTTTGGCATCATGTCCTTTTTTGGTTCCATTATCTATTGGCCGGCATTGTTAAAAGCCGTAAGATTGCTTGGAAGCACTCAGGAGCAGGGCAGACTTTTTGGTTTTTTGGAAACAGGACGCGGAGTGGTGGATGTCATCATCGCCTCAGGGGCTCTGTACGTCTTTGCAGCTTTTGGCGCAGGCAGGAATGGTATGCAGGCAGGGCTTATGTATTACACCATTGTAACCATAGGAATTGGGGTTTTAAGCTACTTTATTTTGGACAATAAAGATCAAATAAAATCAGAAGGCAGTGTGTCAGCAGATGCTAAGGTTTTTTCCGGCATTAAGCAGGTACTGACTTCCTTGAATTTATGGCTGGCAGCTTTTTGTGTGTTCTTTGTCTATTCAGCTTATTGCGGGATCACCTACTTTATTCCCTTTTTAAAGGAAATGTATGCCCTGCCTGTGGTACTTGCAGGAGCCTACGGCATTATTAATCAATACGGACTTAAGCTGATAGGAGGTCCTGTTGGGGGATTTTTGGCAGATAAGGTGGTCAAATCTCCCTTGGTTTATCTTAAATGGACCTTCTTAATCGCAGGAATTGCCATGCTTATTTTTATGCAGCTTCCACATCAGTCAATTGGAAATGTTTACCTTGGGATGGCGGCAACCTTAGGATTTGGTGCTCTGATGTTTTCCCAGAGGGCCATCTATTTTGCCCCCATGGATGAAATCGGGACTTCCCGTGAATTTGCAGGATCTGCTATGACGGTAGGCTGTTTTATCGGCTATATGCCCTCGATGTTCGGTTATACTCTGTACGGCTCCTTTTTGGACAATTATCCTGGCATCAGAGGGTATAACTATGTCTTCTCCTGTATGGCAGCCTTTTTATTTGCAGGGTTTATCTGTGCTGCAGTTTTAAGACGGCGCATTAAAAATAAGACTACATGCTCTGGATCTTCCAAGAATTGAAGATCTCAAGATATGCACCGCTAAAGAACCTTATCTTACTGTCAAAGTTCAAGCAGTTTTATAAGCTCAAAGGGGGTGTTTACAAGATAGTCCGCATTCCAGGTGCTGACATCTTCATACTCCTTTTTGCCATACCCCCAAAGAGCCGCTGCCGAGGTAACAAGGGCTGCTTTGGCTGCCTTTATATCAATTGGATGATCTCCTACAAAGACGGCATCCCCTGCAGATACTCCGAGTTTTCCCAGGGTAAAAAGAATCGGTCTTGGATCAGGTTTGGAGTAGGGCAGACTGTCACAGCCTAAGATAATCTTAAAATCGTCCTTAAAAGGGAAGGCTGCAATTACTTTTTTGGCCATGGTTTCGTATTTTGAGGTAATGACGGCCATTTTAATGTCGTGCAGTGCTGCTTTGCTGCAAAGCTCTAAGATCCCCTCAAAAGGCTGCGTAAAATCTACAATGTGCTCTTGATAGTACTTGGCAAAATAAGATCTCATCTTTCCGTCAATATCATATTTATCAAAGCTTTTTTCGGGTATTCCTAAGGAGAGCATCGCCCTCATTCCAGAGGTTACTTGAGTTTTGATTAAGCTTTCTGAAATGGGCTCAAGTCCAAAGTGCTGTAAGGTTGCATTGCAGGCTTTGCAAAGATCCTTTGCAGTATCAAGCAGGGTGCCGTCAAGGTCAAAAAGAATGACTTTTACTTTCATATGGGTCCTAAAATAGCCAAAAATGAGGTGATGTCTTGTGTTAGTGCTCACCCAGTCTGCTGCTAAGATTTTGGATGAAGTAAAATAATGTGAAACACATTTGCAGCTTACGATCCTAAATGTATCATTTTTCACACAAATCAGGCGGTGCTATTTTTTCCATGACAAAGGATCCTGGTTATCCGCCTCTTGCAATAAATTGCAGGGGACTTAAAAAGGCAGACCAGACCTGTTCGTTAACTTATTGTTAAGAAGATGACGGAACAGGAGCTTTACTGTAAGATCAAAGTCTAAGGTCAACCAGCTGAGTGTTGACGATCCGATGGGTCTATAGTTCAAGAAACTGGGATTTTTGTTATTAATCAGAGGATAAGAGGTGATCTCGTGTCTAAACCGCAGCAGACCGAACAAATCATGGAATTAACAGACACCCTCCCCCTTTCAATAATAGATTTTTACCATCTGATTGACAAGAAGCTGTTATATGTAGACAAAACTGATTTAGTAGCGAAGTTGGCAAGGAAGGCCGGCTTTTTCTTTCTCTCAAGACCCCGCCGTTTTGGCAAATCCATGCTGCTGTCCACCTTTGAAGAACTCTTTTTAAACGGCAAGGACCGGTTTGCAGGGCTCAAGCTTGAAAAAGACATGCCATGGACTGACACGGGGACCTATAAAGTTATTAAGTTGAGCTTTTCTTCCCCGGCTGATGATCAGAATGACCAAGATTTTTATCAAGAATTCGTCAGCATGCTTAAAGACGAATTTCTAAGCGCAGGCCTGTCTTGGCCGGACAAGCCTGTTTGGTCCCGTTCTTTTGCAGCCGCTTTAAAAAATGCTGAAGACTCCTCCATAGTCCTGCTTATAGATGAATATGACGCTCCCTTAACCCATGTTTTAGATAAGCCTGATGAGTATGAGAAGAGGCGTGGTTATTTAGCTTCGTTTTATTCAACCTTAAAGGACTTTGACGAGAAGTTCCGCTTTGTCTTTATTACCGGTGTCACCAGGATCACCCATCTTGGCCTTTTTTCAGGGCCCAACAATATAGATGATATTTCATTTGACCCCGACTACGGAGCAATCACGGGATTTACTCAAGAGGAGCTTGAGCAAAACTTTAAGCCCTATATTGCCAATGCGGCAAAGATTCTAAAAAGGGAAAAACCGCAGGAGCAGTGGGATGAGCAAAAGGTTTTATCAGAACTTAAGGCTCATTATGATGGTTATTCTTTTGATAAGTTCGCTAAAAGTAAAGTATACAACCCCTGGTCAGTGATTAAATTCTTTGCAAGACCGGAAGATGAATTTGAACAACATTGGCTTCTGAGTGCTGAGTCAACCTTGATGCATGAATTTTTGG
>CAYNSI010000096.1:0-7822 GCA_964399665.1 uncultured Enterobacterales bacterium
GCGCAATAGAAAAATAGGGTAGGACAGACCCGAATCTACGCTCGTCGACATCGTGGTAAGACCTTCTGAAGCAAAAAACAGGGGGCTGTGGTGGGAGAAGCGAGAATCCCCCGCCTTTAGGCATGGGGAGTGTCAAATAAAATTCAACTTTAACTAATCATCACAAAAGCATAGTTAACAGATTGATAGAAAAAAGGAAAATAAACCGTGGGGATGCTTTGGGACAAATCAGCGAAAAATGGCAGGGTTAAAAAGGGTTAGGAGGGATTTTAAAAGACAAGAAAGGGGACTAATGAGATCCTCTTGTCTATTGATAGAGGTATTCTATGGCAAGAAAGCGTGTATTTGACTGTCAACTCACTGACAAAGAGAGAAAATATCTTGAAGCATTAATCAGGAATCCGACCGAGCAAGTCCGACGAATTCTCCGCGCCAAGGTTATGTTGGATGCAGATAAAGGCCTTTCAAATAAAGAAATATCAGCAATACACCAGATTTCCTGCCCGGCGATAGTAAAAGTATTAAAGAAAAGGTGTCTGTTTGGTGTTGAGGGCGCTCTTGAAGATCTTAAGCGCAGCGGCAGACGTAATGTGATTGAAGCTCCTGCGAAGGCCTGGATCATCTCTTTAGCTTGCAGAAAGCCGTCTGAACTGCCTGACGGGCCGGCGGCACAGATTTGGTCTGTGGAATCTTTAAGAAAATATATTGGAGCTCACTGCATGGAGAAGGACTTTCCTGAGCTTGAAAAGATCTCGGGATCAACAGTATGGAAGATCCTTAACGATAATGAGTTGAGGCCCCATCAGATGAGATACTATCTCGAGAAGAAAGATGAGCAGTTTAACGAAAAAGCCCGCAAAGTTCTGCTTCTTTACAAGAGAGTTGCATGGATCTTACAGATTGCAGGTAAAGGCAAAAATCCTTCTGAAGAATCAGGAGAAGTGGTTATTTCGTATGATGAAAACCCGGGGAACCAAGCTGTCGGCAATATTGCTCCAGATCTGCCGCCTAAGCCTGGCAGAGGGGGCTGGCTGCGTGATTATGAGTACAAAAGATATGGAACAGTGTCATTGCTGGCTGGCATTGATCTTATGACCGCAGAAGTGACCGGGCTGGTCAGGGACTCTCACAAGAGTGCTGACTTTATTGATTTCCTTAAAATGGCAGATGCCAAATATAAGAAGGGGCTTAAGATCCACATCATCCTGGATAACCATAGTGTACACAGATCCAAGGAGGTAATGGAGTACCTCAGCACCGTTCCCGAGCGCTTTGATTTTACATTTACACCCAAACATGCATCATGGCTCAATTTGGTGGAAAGTTTATTCAGCAAGCTGGCACGGCAGGCATTACGCGGGCTGCGTGTCAACTCTAAGGAAGAGCTGGTAAATCACATCATGCGCTGGATAGCTGATGTCAATGCCTCACCTGTAGTCTACCGGTGGTCATGGAATTTAGATGATATCTGGGGGGCCTTTATCAAGAGGGGCACCCAGGTGATCGATTAGTTTCAGAGATTAGAGAATGACATAATAGGTGGTGGGAGCATGCCAAGACCGATGTTTTTTGTCATAACTGCTTCAATGCCTCACATGGGATGATCTTTCTGTCACCTCTTTACGGACTTTTTTTAATTTTTTGAATTCCACATAATTGTCTGGCGTATAATCGTAAATGCTTTTTATTTTTGCAAGGCTTGACAGCTTCCCTGTCTAACAGAGGATCAGATTTACCGGTCTGGTGCAAAAAGTTGCAGGTGTTCCTCTCCGGAATGCGGTTTGGAAGAAGAACTTTGGAAAAGGTGCTTTATGGTTATGCTAAACGGCGCACAAACAGTCGTGCGTACCTTGGAAGATCTGGGTGTTGAGCAGATGTTCGGCTATCCCGGAGCTGCCGTTATCGATATCTACGATGCTTTATTAAATTCCCCCAAAATTGTCCACTATCTTGCCCGCCACGAGCAGGGTGCCGTCCACATGGCCGACGGCTATGCCCGGGCCACCGGCAGGGTGGGCTGTGCCTTGGTAACTTCAGGCCCCGGGGCTACCAATACGGTAACTGCCATTGCCACGGCCTACGGGGATTCTATCCCTTTGGTGGTGATAACAGGCCAGGTGGCAACCTCCCTTATTGGATCTGATGCCTTCCAGGAGGTTGATACCGTAGGCATCACCCGTCCTGTGGTCAAGCACAGTTTTTTGTGCAAGAAACCTGAGGATATCCCAATCTTTATCCGCAAGGCTTTTTACTTGGCATCAACTGGTCGCAAGGGGCCGGTTTTGGTGGATATCCCCAAAAACTGCCAAAACCCTTTGCATACTTTTGAGTATCCTTCAGATCCTGATATTAGAATGCGCTCCTACAATCCTACCATCTATGGGCACAAAGGTCAGATCAAGCGTGCCGTCAAATGGATCAAAGAAGCGCAAAAGCCTGTTTTAATATACGGCGGCGGAGTAGTGCAGGGTAATGCCTCATCAGAGCTTTACAAACTAGTTAAGCATTTTAACCTGCCCGTTACTGCAACCTTAATGGGATTGTCAGGCTTTCCCGGGACAGATCCCAACAGCCTTGGCATGGTAGGCATGCACGGTACTTATGAGGCCAATGAGGCCATGCACAACGCAGAGCTTGTTATTGCCATTGCAGTACGCTTTGATGACAGAGTGACAAATAATGCCAAAAAATTCTGCCCCAAAGCCAGGATCATTCATGTTGACGTGGATCCTGCCTCGATATCAAAGTGCGTCCATGCAGATCTGCCGATAGTAGGTGACTGCAAAGCGGTTTTAGAACAGCTTAATGATGCCGTAAAAGAGTCGGGCGCAGAACCTAATCCTAAAATACAAGCCTGGTGGGATGAGATAAACTCCTACCGCAGCAAAAATTTTTTGGCCTATCCTGTGTCAGAAGATAAGATTATGCCCCAGCAGGTTATTGAGGCTGTGTATCGTGCTACAGGAGGCAGGGCTATTGTTACCACTGATGTGGGGCAGCATCAGATGTTTACCGCCCAATTTTATAAGTTTGATACCCCAAGGCAGTTTATTACTTCAGGAGGCCTTGGCACTATGGGATTTGGCTTCCCGGCAGCTGCCGGCATTAAAACCGCCTTTCCTGATCGTGACATCGTATGTTTTACCGGGGACGGCTCTTTTCAGATGAATATGCAGGAACTTTCAACCTGCAAGCAGTATCATCTGCCTGTTAAGATCTTTATTCTCGATAACTTGACCTTAGGCATGGTAAGACAATGGCAGTCCTTATTTTACAATCACCGCTACAGTCAAACCGATCTTACTTTCAATCCTGACTTTGTAAAGCTGGCTGAAGCTTTTGGACATAAAGCTTTTAGGGTAAGTGATCCTAAACTTTTGGATGAGACGGTAGCTAAGGCTCTTGCCCTCAAGGATGATCTGGTGATTGTTGATGTGGCGGTTGATACCGATGCCAAGGTCTTTCCCATGCAAAGGACGGGCGGATCCATGGCAGATATGATCTTAGGAGAGGAGAACGCCTGATGAGACATGTCATTTCCATCCTGATAGAAAATGAAGCAGGGGCCCTCTCAAGGGTGGTTGGCCTCTTTTCCCAAAGGGGATATAACATTGAAAGCCTTACGGTTGCTCCCACTGAAGATCAGACTTTATCGCGCTGTACCATTCTGACTTTAGGAGACAAGGAGGAAGCCGAGCAGATCACCAAGCAGCTTCATAAATTGGTTGATGTTCTGAGGGTCTCGGATCTTTATGGTGACGGCGGGGGACTGGAGCGTGAACTGGTGCTTATGAAGATGCCGACTCCCAACCGCATGATAAGAGAGGAGATTAGATCCTTGTGTGAGATCTTTCATGCCCGCATCATCGATGTTACCCCGGATCTTTACACGGTGGAGTTTACAGGAAGCTCGGAGGAGGTGGACAATTTTATTACCACCCTAAATGATGTAACCGATGTTCTGGAAACGGTAAGATCAGGAGTTCTGGGGATCTTAAGAGGATCTCGCTGCATGAAAAAATAGTTCTGTTGACACTCTCCCGCCTTTAGGTATGGGAGTGTCAAGGCAGTAATTTCTTGTTGTCCTGCCGTTTTAAGGTGAGTGTCTTAAGGCAAAAAATTGGCTCTTTTCCATGGGGATCGGTTTGTTATAATGCCAAGTTAAATTAAGATTTGTGATTGATTCACTGTGAAGGAGACACCATGCTACGCATCATTGAAGAGGCTCTTACCTTTGATGATCTTCTGCTTGTTCCGGCACATTCCACCGTGTTACCAGGTGCCGCGGATCTTAGAACCAAACTTACTGCCGGCATCAGCATCAATATCCCCATGGTTTCATCGGCAATGGATACCGTTACCGAATCAAGACTGGCTATTGCCCTGGCCCAGGAGGGCGGTCTTGGTTTTATCCATAAAAATATGTCCATTGAAAGACAGGTTGAGGAAGTATCCCGGGTTAAGCGTTTTGAAAGCGGCATGGTAACCACCCCCATTTCAGTTCATCCTGAAGCCACCATAGCCGATGTTAGGGCTATGACCCACAAGAATGGTTTTGCAGGATATCCTGTTATTGATAATCAGGGCAATCTTTTGGGCATTATCACCGGGCGCGATGTGCGTTTTGTAAGTGATGATACCAAGAAGGTCCATGAGGTTATGACTCCTAAAGAGCGTCTGGTTACCGTCAGAGAGAAGACCCCGCAGGAGGAGGTTACCTCTCTGATGCAAAAGCACCGCATCGAAAAGGTTTTGGTGGTGGATGACACCTTCCATCTCAAGGGGCTTATTACCGTCAAGGATTTTAAAAAGGCGGCCAATAAACCCAATGCCTGCAAGGATGCTTTGGGGCGTTTAAGGGTTGGGGCTGCCATTGGGGCAGGATCTGCTGCCAATATAGACAGAGCCAAAGCCCTGGTTGAGGCAGGAATTGATGTGCTGTTGGTTGATTCTTCACATGGTCATTCCCAGGGGGTTTTGGATATTATTAAGACGGTGCGCTCTATGTATCCTGAGCTTCCCATAGTAGGGGGCAATATTGCTACGGCAGCAGGGGCTGAAGCCCTGGCAGAGGCGGGCTGTTCTGCCGTAAAAGTAGGCATAGGCCCGGGATCTATCTGCACTACCCGTATGGTAACAGGCTGCGGCGTGCCGCAGATGACTGCAGTATCAAATGCAGTAGATGCCCTTGAGGGCTCAGAGGTTACCATCATTGCCGACGGGGGGATCCGCTACTCAGGTGACATTGCCAAGGCCTTGGCTGCAGGTGCCCACTGCGTTATGGCTGGCTCCATGTTTGCAGGTACCGAAGAGGCCCCCGGGGAGGTTGAGCTCTATCAGGGCCGCAGCTTTAAATCCTATCGCGGGATGGGATCTTTGGGCGCCATGGCAAAAGGATCTGCAGATCGTTATTTTCAAAGTGCCGATAATGCCTCCGACAAATTAGTCCCTGAAGGTATTGAGGGCAGGGTTCCTTACAAGGGTCTTATCAAGGATATTATTCATCAGCAGATGGGCGGCCTGCGCTCGGCTATGGGACTGGTAGGCTGTGCCACCATTGATGAGCTTCGTACCAAGGCTAAGTTTGTACGCATTACCTCAGCGGGGATCCGCGAATCCCACGTCCATGATGTGGCCATTACCAAGGAAGCTCCCAATTATCAAAGCGGCAGTTAGCAGCTTCGTATTTTAAAAGACCTATTGTTAAGTTTCAGCCATACCGCCAAAAGATAGCAGTGTTTAAATATAAGCCATGCAAGATACCAATATTCATGCGGAAAAGATTTTAATTTTGGATTTTGGGTCCCAGGTAACGCAGCTTATTGCAAGAAGGATCCGTGAAATAGGGGTTTACTGCGAGATCTTCCCCTATGATGCCGATGTTAAGCTCTTAAAGGCCTTTGCTCCGCAGGGCATTATTCTTTCAGGCGGGCCTGAGTCCACCGTGGAGGAGCATTCTCCCAGGGCCCCTTCCTGGGTATATGAAGCTAATGTGCCCGTTTTAGGGATTTGCTACGGTCTTCAGACCATGGTGGTGCAGTTAGGCGGTAAGGTTAAGGGCTCTACAAGACGTGAGTACGGCTATGCTGCCTTAAATTTAGAAGAACCATGCCCTCTTTTTGACGGACTTTCTGATCATGAGGGCAAAAGCACCCTTGATGTGTGGATGAGTCATGGTGACAAGGTTGCCTCGCTGCCGCAGGGGTTTGTCACAGCAGGTGCTACCGATACCTGCCCTTATGCTGCAGTTTACAGTAAGGATCATAAGTTTTTCGGGGTGCAGTTTCATCCTGAGGTAACCCATACTAAGCAGGGCACGGAAATTTTAAGGCGCTTTGTCATTGAAGTATGTTCCCTACATGGCATGTGGACTGCAGATGCCATCATTGATGATGCCATCTTCAAGATAAAAGAAAAGACAGGGGACGGTAAAGTTCTTTTGGGTCTTTCAGGCGGGGTTGATTCTTCGGTTACCGCACTTTTGCTGCATAAGGCAGTAGGAGATAAGCTTACCTGTGTTTTTGTGGACAATGGCCTGTTGCGCCTCGATGAAGGCAGGCAGGTTAAGGAAATGTTTCAGGATTTGGGCCTTGATATTGTCTATGTCGATGCGCAGGAGACTTTTTTGGAAGCTTTGAAGGGGGTGTCAGATCCTGAGGAAAAACGCAGGATCATAGGCCATACCTTCATTGAGGTCTTCAAATCTGAGGCAGGGAAGCTTCAAGATGTGGAATTTCTTGCTCAGGGAACCATTTATCCTGATGTGATTGAATCTGCAGCTGCAGGAACCGGAAAGGCCCACGTTATAAAATCCCATCATAATGTCGGTGGACTTCCTGAAGATCTTAAATTCAAGCTGGTGGAGCCTTTGCGGGAGCTTTTTAAGGATGAGGTGCGCCGCATCGGGGCCCATCTTGGGCTGCCTTCAAAGCTTTTGCAGCGTCATCCCTTCCCGGGCCCCGGGCTCGGGGTCAGGGTGCTTGGGGAGGTGAAAAAAGAGTACCTTGATCTGTTGCGCAGGGCCGATGCGATTTTTATGGAGGAGCTTAATGCCTCGGGGTGGTATGACAGGGTATCCCAGGCTTTTACGGTATTTTTGCCGGTACGCTCGGTAGGGGTAATGGGAGACGGGCGAAGCTATGATTATGTAGTGGCTCTAAGGGCTGTTGAGACCATAGATTTTATGACCGCCAAATGGGCAGAACTTCCCTATGATCTTTTAGGCAGGATCTCAAACCGCATCATCAATGAAGTAAAGGGGATCTCCCGCGTGGTATACGATATTTCGGGAAAACCCCCTGCAACCATTGAGTGGGAATGATTCAAATAGGCCAATTTTGGAAAGCATGAAGGACTGTAAGGTCTGTACGAATCAAGAAAATCGAATATCTTGCCTATTTGAATGAGCTTACTGCACAGAACGCTTAAATTGCGCCGCGTTAGATTACTCAAGGTGCGTCTAATGTGGTCAGTTACCGCAACCTGTACGAAGATAGCGAAAATAAGAGGCTTGCTAGAAATTGGTTGAAAAAAACTTTTAGGCCCTTTTAGAAATTTTGTGCTGATTATACGATAAGTGTCCTTAGGGTCTTCAAGTTTTACCATCGCATTAGCTTTAATTCCCCTCTTAATAAGACATTTTTCGGTTAAAAAATTTTATTTTTATGGTTTCTTTTGTAGTTTTTATGGTATAATATTCCATAAGATCATACTAAAGGGAAAATAGTTATGACTGAAAATAAAGACGCAGCACGGGATAAAGAGCAAATTGATGTGTCGCAGGTCAAAGGTATGCCAGAAGGCTGCTCGGTGCAGTACGTGA
>CAYNSI010000097.1:0-7815 GCA_964399665.1 uncultured Enterobacterales bacterium
TGAGTGATCGCATTGATATTAGCAATATAAGGTCAAGAGATCTTGAGACGCAGGATTTTTCCAATATCAAGCTGGTTGATGACAGTGACCACGCCAATGAGATTTTAACTTCAGACAAGGGAGGACGTCTTACCTTAGACAGAGAGGGCAGGCTTAAAGTTATCTGTCCGCCTCAAAGAAGGGACAATGCTGTTGTCCGTTTTTTCAAAGGACTTTTTAGTGCTGCCAAAAGGGAAGAGTACCGTGAGCTTGACCGCATGGATGCACTGTCTAAAAATGTTTCCTTTAATCAAAAAGCAGCTCGTGAGCTCATGCCCTATTTAAGAGGCGGAGTAAGCGGCAGTGAAGCTAATCGGGAGCTTACAGTCTCTTATGTAGGCCATATACTGCAAAATACTGTCGCACAGACTCCAGAGTTTACGCTTGATACTTTAAACACCAGCATGAGACAAGGGCGGGCAACGGTTAATGATGCTACTAGAGCAGTGCAGGATTTTCATGAAGGGCTTGCTTTTAAGAGTTACTGTATTGAAAATGGCGGCAAACTGCAGGCAGCTGATGAATTTGCACGCGACATTTTACAAAGAGATGTGCCTGATTTTAAGCAAATAGCAGCCGGTATTGCCACCAAAGCGCTGCAAGATCCTGAAAGTTTAAAAGCTTTGCTGCCGAATGCATCAGATCAAATCGATGCGCTGCATAACAATCTTCTTGCCAATTACGGTTCCACAGATGATGCAGTCAAGACAGAGGAACTTGCCAGATCTCTAAGTGCCGTAACAGAGTCTTTTATGCAGCAGCTTGGGACTGCGGCAGCTTCCGGACTGCAAAAGGGACAAGAGCCCGAGGTATTAGCAGGGGGGATTAACTCGGTCTTAACCTCTGTGGTACAACCTGATGTTTCAGCAAGTGAGCTTAGAGAACAGCTTTTAGGAGAGCAGGGACTTCTTGCTGCCTTGCAGAATGGACCTGCTGCAGGTACTGGTGCTCCCGTGACTATACCTGTTGATGCTCAAAGGCAAGCTAGCATGGACGGAATAATACAGGACGCCAAAACAGTGCTTAATAAGGAACTTACTTCTGAGCAAAGTGCCAAGATACTAAGTTATTGTGAGCGTAATAACGTAAGCCCTGAAAAATTTCTTGAGCTTGCTCAATTTTCAGGAGAAATTAATAAGATTTTCAAAGCGGTAGGAAAAGACCGCGACTATCAGAATTTTGCTGCGATCTCAGAGCAGATCACCTCCTTGCGCCAGCTTTTGGGGGCAGGCTTTGATAATAAGTTTGGCAGCGTAGATGACTTTATGGAACTTGGCAGTGTAGCAGCTTTTTACTCCGATCTTATAGGAGAGGATATACAAGGTCTGGCAAACGGCATTGCTAAGCTGCAGCAGGATGTCCAGTTCCTGATAGGTCAATCTGCTTCAAAATATGGAACCCTTATTACCGGCCAGCTTGTTGATAGTTCCAGTGTTTATAAAGAGACATATGGTGACCTTAACGCTGTGCTTAAAATTGGTGTATCGTATACTACTGTTGCACGCGGGCTTCAAACTGGTGCTCGTGTTGAAAACGTCATTTCACAAACAGACAGTGAGCAGTCCAAAAATTATATTGAAGGTGCAGAACTGTGGGCAAAGGCATGTCTGCATCATTCCGAGGTCACTCAGTTAATTAACGACATCATTGCAAACTCGCAACTGCGAGAATACACAGATGAGGTAAGTATAGTAGTTAAGAAAGTTTTAAGTCGCCGAATTCATGAACTTGCCGATGGTGCGCTTAGTAACGGCAGCGAGGCAGCTGCTGATACAGCGGTAAAAGACTTGTTGAACTTTAAAACGGATCTCCAAAGTCAAGTTGATATGATAGTGCAAGACTTAGAACAACGGCAGCAAGCCATGGCAGAGAAAGGAAAAACAATATTTGGCGAGGTAAGAGCCCTTAGTCATGAGGAACAGGAGAACTGGAAGGCGGGGCTGACCGCTAGTATTAATGAAAATATAGCCATGCAGTATGAGCGTTATGTTGATCAGTTTGGAGTTCATGATGCGCTTCCTGGAGATATATTCAGAGATCATGCTCTGTTTTATACCGATGAAAATGGCGATACCACTAAGATATCAGGAGAGATGATACGGCAAAAAATCCGCGCTTCTGGTATTCCAGAGAATAATAGACAACAATATCAAGACGTAAAAGACCTCATCCTTAATACCTCTATTAGAGCATTTCTTGATGGCATATCAAGAGAACGGGAAGTGGCAGGTGCTGTCGCTTCTCTTGTCCAGCAGGGAGGGTTTGGTGCCGAGTTGGCCGGCCTTTATATTGGTCGGAGAGATGGTAAGCCTGAAATGACAGATCGTACTTATTTTCCTATGTTTGTTGAGCTGATGGGAGAATCTGAGATGTCAGGGAAACCAATGTTGTACGAACAAGACATGCAGCCTGTGCATATACAACGTGTTGGAAATGACTTGATAATAAAAAGTTCGCTAAATCTTCACATAAGAACAATGCCGGAAAAATATGATCTTAAATCCTTTAAGTTGGAGATAGATACCAAGATAGAACTTAATGAGCCCCGCTTGGAAAATGGCCTGCCCAAGGTGACTGTCACTGATATAAGGCGTACGGCTATTCCTCTTGGAGCCAGGTGATGAAAATCATACTTTCAGGTTTAACCAAACATATCACTTTTGAGCAGGGCATGGTTTTAGTTTAAGAAAGTAAGGGTACTAAGGTGAGTGATCGCATTGATATTAGCAATATAAGGTCAAGAGATCTTGAGACGCAGGATTTTTCCAATATCAAGCTGGTTGATGACAGTGACCACGCCAATGAGATTTTAACTTCAGACAAGGGAGGACGTCTTACCTTAGACAGAGAGGGCAGGCTTAAAGTTATCTGTCCGCCTCAAAGACGAGATAATGCCTTTGTCCGTTTTTTCAAAGGACTTTTTAGTGCTGCCAAAAGGGAGAAGTACCGTGAGCTTGACCGTATGGATGCTCTGGCTAAAAATATTTCCTTTAATCAAAAAGCAGCTCGTGAGCTCTTGCCCTATTTAAGAGGTGGAGTCAGTGGCAGTGAAGCTTTTCGGGAGCTTACGCTCACTTATGCAGGTAATTATGTAGACCATGTGTTGCAAAATTCTACGGCACAGTCTTCTGAGCTTACGCTGGGCACTCTAAACAGGAACATGGGAATTGGGCGGCAAACAGTTGATAGTGTTATTAGGTTAGTGGAGCAGTCTCATATCGGGCTTGCTTTTAAGAGTTATTGTATTGAAAATGGCGGAAAACTGCAGGCAGCTGATGAATTTGCACGGGACATTTTAGGCAGCGATGTGCCTGATTTTAAGCAAATAGCCTCTGGCATTGCCACCAAAGCTCTACACGACCCTGAAAGTTTAAAAGCTTTGCTGCCTAATACAGCAGTTCACATCGATGCGTTGCATAACAATCTTCTTGTCAGTTTCAATTCCTCAGATGATGTTGATGTCATAGAAGAGGAACTTACCAGTTCACTTAGTGTCATAACAGAGTCTTTTATGCAGCAGCTTGGGGCTGCAGCAGCTTCCGGGCTGCAAAACGGACAAGAGCCTGAGGTATTAGCAGGAGGGATTAAGTCGATCTTGACCTCTGTGGTACAACCTGATGTTTCAGCAAGTGAGCTTAATGAACAGCTTTTAGGAGAGCAGGGACTTCTTGCTGCCTTGCAGAATGGACCTGCTGCAGGTACTGGTGCTCCCGTGACTATACCTGTTGATGCTGAACGGGCAGAGAAGATAGAAAGAATAATACAAGACGCCAAAACAGAGCTTAATGTTGACCTTACCACTGAGCAAAGTGCCAAGATATTAAATTTTTGTGAGCGCAATAAAGTAAACCTTGAGAAATTCCTTCAGCTTGCTCAATTTTCAGGAGAAATTAACAATATTTTAAGAAGGACTTCTAACTATCAAAATTTTGCTGCAATCGCAGAGCAGATTTCGTCTTTGCGTGTGCGTTTGGAGGAGAGCAAGAAGAAGGAGGCATCTGATCAAGTTGACATTCAGAAGAAGGAGGCATCTGATCAAGATGACTTGCAGAAGATTAAGACATTTGATCAAGATGACTTTCAGACACTGGGTGTTGTAGCAGCTTTTTACTCCGATCTTATAGGAGAGGATGTACAAGGTCTGGCAAATGGCATTGCTGACTTTCTAAAGGATGTTAAGTTCATAGTAGATTCACTCGATTCAAAATATTCATCACTTATCGAAGAACTTACTGATGGCGATGTTACTAAAAATCATCTCACCTATGAAATGGCAATGGGTGACCTTAGAACTGCGTTTAATCTTGCTGACACGTATACTACTGTTGCGCACGGGCTTCAAACTGGTGCTCGTATTACCAACATCATTTCACAAACAGACAAGCAACAGTCCAAAAATTATATTAGAGGTGCAGAACTGTGGGCACAGGCATGTCTGCATCATTCCGAGGTCACTCAGTTGATTAACAACTGCATTGCAAGCTCGCAACTGCAAGAATATCAGGATGAGGTAAGTCAAGCAGTTAGAAATGGTCTAAGTGCCCTAATTTCTGCACGTGCTTACACTTCAGCTGGCGCTGATGAGGGTGAAATTGATGAAAAGGTAAAAGACTTATTGAGCTTCTTTGGAAAGAAGGAAAAGGATCTCGAAAATAAAGCAGAAGACATAATAGAAGACATAATAGGAACTATAGAACAACGGCAGAATGCTATGGCAGCGAAAGGCAAAACACTGTTTGGCAGGGTGGAAGATTTCAGTGATGAGGAAAAGGAGTTCTGGAAATCCGAATTGACCAATAGGATTAATAAAATTATAGACACCAATATGCAACGATCCAATAATGTTGATGAGTTTGGAGTTCATAAAGTGCTTCCTGGAGATGTATACAGAAATCAAGTTCTGTTTTATACAGATGAAAATGACAAAAAATATGAACTATCAAGTAAGACTATCGAGAAGGAGCTTAACTCTCGGGGTTATCAAATGGATAACAGGGAACCTATAGAGGTAAGGGACTTAATTCTTAATACCTCTATTAGGGAATTTTTAAATCGCATAAAACCCGGAGACCGGGGGGTGGCAGGTGCGATATCTACTCTTGCCCAGCAGGGAGGGTTTAGTTTAGAGTTGGCTAAACTTTATCAGCTGGGAGCTCCGGCTCAGTCTGAAATGACAATTCATTATCAGCTTCCTACATGGACTGAGATTACTGCGGGAGGAACAATGTCGTACGCACAAAACACGCAGTCTGTGCAAATACAGCGAAATGGCAATGAATTGATTATAAAAGGTGCGCTAAATGTTCATATGACAAATGAAAGACCAAAATATGTACTTAAATCCTTTAGGTTAGAGATAGATACCAGGATAGATCTTGATGCTCCACGCTTGGAAAATGGCATGCCTGAGGTGACAGTCACTGATATAAGGCGTATTGAGCTGCCTGGCAAATAGAATGGAGTGTTAAATAGCACCAGAAAAAGAGCCCTGAGTGGGGCGTTAAGCCCCGCAGGACTGGCCTCTTTCAGATGTGGGGTACTGTGGTGTTCAAAAAAAGTGGCTGCTGTAATTAAGTTTAAGTTTTAGCCCGACAAAGTTTTGCGCCAAGTGGGCCTGTCAGATTGTCACTCCACAAATTAAGTTTGGGATGTAAGATAAAGCCTGCAGTCAATGCAGGCTTTGACATGTTGATTGGTTACTTAGCTTTTTGGTCCTACGGGAGGGACATCCTGCTTTAAGACAAAGGTGAGGATGGCATACAGCAGGGCACCTGCAATCATAGCTGTTAAAAGTCCCATATTAGCAGTAGCGAATACGCCTTTTTGCATTTCCTCGCTTAAAAGGAATGAGGTGACCTTCCCGATATAGGGATCTGATGAGGTAATAGTACCCAACCCTACTATCGAGGCGAAGATCAAGGAGAACATCGCTGTCCAGCGGTAATTGCGTCCGCCTTCACCATAGCGGTTGACCATGACGACGTTATAGCCAAGCTGCCGCTGTCTTATCAGATCAACCATCTCAATGGCCCCCCAAGATCCTAAGATGACTGAGACAGATGCTAAGAATGAGGTAAATGTGGAGACGAAGCTGTCTGAGATAAAGGTAAGGTAGAAGCACCCCAGAGCAATGACCACGGCATTGAACACAGTTGCCCAGGCCCGAGACAGGGGGATGCCCACGGTCATTAAGGCAAGACCCGAGCTGTAGATACCGGTCATACCTGCTGAAATTAAGGAGATGATAATCACCAAAGAGAAGGGCACATAGAACCAGAAGGGCAGAATACCAGTTAAGGCGGCTAAAGGTTCATGTGCAGCTTTTTCCAACAGCTCAGGGTTGCCCACACTCAACATGACACCCAAACACAACAGGACACTGACAGGCAGGGCAATACCAGTGGTGGTCCAGAAGATCACCGATCCGCTGCTACTGTTGCGCGGCAGGTAGCGGGAATAATCACCGCCGTAGTTTAAAAAACCCAGACCCACCATGGTCATGGCCAGCACCACGCCGCCTATGAAGGCACCAAAACTGCCTGACGGGGCCGTTCCCAACTGCGAAAAATCGATCTGCGGAATAAAGAAGAACAGATAAATAGCAGTCATGATTCCGGTGATCAGGGCAATATAGCGCTCGACCTTCAAAATCAACCTGTAGCCGTATACTGCACCTATCACGGTCAAAAAGATAATAGCGGCAAAGGAGAAGAAAAGACATGTGCCTGTCGGAGAGCCGTTGTCGGCCATAAAGGGCAGCAGATTGGAGATAAGATCAGCTAAGGTAGTAGAAGCCATGGAGAGCATGATCACCTTCCAGCCCATATTGGCCGCATAGCCAAAGAAAGACGGGAAGCGGTTGCCGTCACAGCCAAAGCACATGCGTGACTGCGTCAGAGTAGGAAGTCCCGTTCTGACACTGCCCACCGCTAGAATGCCAACCAGGGAACAGGAGAGAAAATAGCCGATGATGCCGGCAGCCATAGCCTGAAATACCGACAGTCCTAAAGAGAACACGTACATGCCGCAGGTAATGCCGAAAATGGAGATGTTCCAGCTAAACCAGACCGGAAACAGACCCGAGGGCTTGCCATAGCGTTCACTGTCAGGCACAGCATTGATGCCATTTTGCTCAATGGCTGTAGTGTTGGTGTTCGTTGACATGATTGTTGCCTCTGTCAAGAAAAACTTAAAGTATGGTGCAGCCTGAGGCTGTTTATCGCTTTAACGCGTTGAAAGTGAGTCTTATAACAAGCAGCTTTCACTCTCAAGTTGTTCAAAACTAAATCAAATTTTCTCAAACTTCAAGGTTTTAGCGCACATTTTAAGAGATTATGCATCAAATTACCGAATCTTACAGCCGCCACAAACTTATGAGAAAACACGCTCTTACTGCGTAAAAGGCCTGACTACTGCCTGAATTGAGGAGATTTGTTAGATAAAGGCCTCGGAGGATTATGGATTGACCAATTCCTGCAAAGCAGGTAAGGCCTTTATTCTGTGCTTAGTTTCAAATTATACATTTCTGTCATCAGATTCTCAAACTCCGGGCTGCCTCAGTGAATATTCTTAAGGTAGTCAAAAGCGTTTTCTTAAGGTTGGAAGATCCCCTTTTCCTGGACTTGAGGCATTGGTCAGAATGACAGTCACTAGATTTGCTTTTATCAGGCATCAGGCAGCAGGATTAAGGCTGCGGTGTGCGCAGTAGTAGTGTAAATGACTGTGACCGCAGGATCGCAGCAATGGGGTCTTTTTTGATAGCTCGAATTTTCGGAA
>CAYNSI010000098.1:0-7701 GCA_964399665.1 uncultured Enterobacterales bacterium
TATAACGAAAATAAATTTTCAAAAATGTCTAATTTTCAATAGGTTAAGTTAAATCGCATGAGTAACTTTTGATATTGAAAAGAGGTTTTCTCTTTAAATAAAAATCTAATGACCGTATGACAGGATTTGAATTTTCTACCTTTTAAAGGATACTAATTTTTAACCAGACTATATTTGAATATAATAATTAAATCAATATACGTATAAAATATATGTTCCACGTGGAACGCCTTTTTAGAGCAGCATTAAACACACAGATATATGACAAGGCTATTATATTATCCTTTAATTGCATGAATAAAACCGAGAAATTGATTTTCCTGCTGCAAGAAATAATTAAAATCTTTCTCTTATTATTTACTGTAAATCTGTAAGTCAAGAATAAGTATTAACAAAGAAAAATTAATATTACCAAAAAAGCAAATTAGAAACTTATTTCCATGTTTAACAAAATATGTCTATTAATATTTTTATCTCTTACTTTTTTGTTAACATTATTACATTGGCCTACATCTCATCTAAATTTCAAAAATTTCTTTTTTTATTTTTGAAAGCAAATTTAAGATAAAAACATCATTTCTGCTCAATGTGGTTTTTTAAATTTGAATTTTTCCAAAAATGCAAAAATTATCACCATAATTTAAAAGATATAAAATTAAAAATTTTGAAACTTATAATAAAAAAATTACTTTCACCTCATCAAGAAAAATAATTCAAACAGAGAATTTTTATTAATTTAGAAAAACGTTAATAATCCAGAAATAACTCAAACTCAAATATTAATAAATAAAAAATTAAGATTCTCTATGAGGAGCACTTATAAATTAAAAAATATAAAGACGAAAAAATGATTCGAATCTCAAAAATGGGGGGAGATTAATTTTATTATTTGATCAAAAATCAGAAGTATAAATTTTATATTTGTAACGTTGTACTATTCTTTCTACTACAAGAGCAAATATCAAACTTAACATATGTGATTTCTTTTGTTCCCGGGAAAGAACAAGTAAAAAATTGTAATGAAGTTTTGAGTTTTATAGCGTGGATTTTGTGATAGATAGTTTTTCGTGCAAAGCTTTTCTAAGATGCTTTCAGATAATGATTATTGATTTTTGCTCCACATGGAGCAAAAAAAATCCGAGGACGAGCCTCGGACAAAAGAGAGTAATAATCACAGTGTCAGTATAATACAGAAATGTCGGCTGTGGTACAAAAAATTGATGATAAAGCTCTCAAAATAGCGATCCTGTTATTTTTTACCTTAATATCATCAACATTTACCATAACATTGTCAAAGAAGGAATCGACAAAAGGTTTTAACTCAGCTAACCGCAGCAAGGCGCTTTCGTAGTCACCTTCAGCATAAGAAGTGAGCAGTTGAGGTTTCATATCATTAAGTTTTTCAACCAGATTTTTCTCTGGTTTTTCAATGAGTAAACTGTAATCAATTTTGTTATTGCTGTCATCTTCCTTAGCTAGGATATTAGTAACTCGTTTAAAAGCAGAGGCCAGAAGAGCTGCTTCAGGTAGTTCCTTAAACTTGATTACGGCTTTGATTCTTTTATCAAAGTCTAAAAGGTTTTGAGGCTTATTGGAAAGAACTGCAGCAAACACTTCAGCACCTACTCCTTGGTCCTGATAGTAGGACTTTAGCCTTCCATAGATAAAATTAGATACCTGCAATACCGTATCCTGGCACTTTAATTTGTCAGAAAATTTATTTTCAGTGAAGGCAATCGCGTCTAACATATTGATATTTAAGGAATTTTCTAGGATTATCCGTATAAGGCCAATTGCTGCTCTTCTTAAACCATAAGGATCCTTATCGCCTTTTGGACTCTGGTTTATGCCAAATATTCCCACCAGAGTTACCAGCTTTTCAGCAATACTGAGAGCAATTTGTACTGGCTTTTCCGGGATCTTGTCTCCTGAGAACCTTGGCAGGTATTGATGAAATATTGCCTCTGCAACATCGGTGTTTTCTGAATCGAGCTTTGCATAATGCATTCCTACGATTCCCTGGATGTCAGTAAACTCTGACACCAAAGTAGTAGCCAAATCGCATTTTGCAAGGTAGGCCGCCCTTTGACATAAGAGAGGATCAGCCCCAATTTGAGCCCCAATGTAGCAGGCAACTTGAGATACTATTTCAGAACGAAAGGCGACTGTGCCGATATCTTTTTGATAAATAATAAAGTTTAACTTGTCATGAAATGACGACAAACTATTTTTTCGATCAGTTTTAAAGAAAAATTCAGCGTCTGAAAGTCTGGGTCTTACCACCCTTTCATTGCCCGATATCAAAGCATTTGGGTCAGAGGGATTTATATTGGAAACAAAGGCAAATTGGGCCATAAGTTTGCCTTCTTTTGTGTAAATCGGAAAATACTTTTGATCGCCTTTCATGGTGTATACCAAAGCTTCAGAAGGGATCTCTAGAAATCTTTCTTCAAAAGTGGCAAGGTATACAAAAGGGTTTTCAACTAGGGAAGTGACTTCCTCCAGGAGGGCATCATCAAGGTCAGCTACGCCGTTTATTGAAGATGCAAGCTTTTCAACTTCATTTCTTATGGCTGCTTTTCTTTTTTCATAATCTGCTATTACAAAGCCTTCTTCAGCCAGTTTTGAAAGATATTCTTCAGCATGATTAAGTGTTATATCGCCCCTGGATAGAAAGCGATGCCCCTTTATGATTCTTGAGGAAGCGACCCCAAGTATTGAACCTTCAATTAAAACATCACCATAGAGCATGCAAAGAGTATGTACAGGTCTGACAAAGAGATCCTTGCGATCCCCCCAGTGCATCAGCTTGGGAATAGGAAGTGATGATAAGGCTTCACTGAACATTTTCGGAATGAGGTCAGCGGTATTTTCTCCCTGTTTTACTGATTTATAATAAAGCCATTCCCCTTTATCTGTTTTTAGGGTGTCTGCCTCATCTAATGAGATCCCAAGAGATGATGCCCAGCCTAAGGCAGCTTTGGTAGGTTTTCCTGAATCATCATAGGCGCTGTTAATTGAAGGCCCTTTAACCTCGATTTGCTGATCTTTCTGTTTTTCAACAAGACCTGTAACATAAAGCGCCAAACGTCGCGGCGTTGCATACCATTTGCAATCATCAAAAGTCAGCCTACAGGCGTTAAGACGTTTTTTAAACTCACTTTGCAGCGACTGTCCCAGGTTTTTGAGTGCTTTTGGGGGCAGCTCTTCAGTGCCCAGCTCCAGTAAAAGAGTGTTTTGAGACATGGAATAATCCTGATCTAATGTTATTTTTTATTGCATAGCGGAAATCCAAGAGCCTTGCGTGATTCATAGTAGGCTTCGGCAACTGATCTTGACAATGTTCTTATTCTTAGAATAAATCTCTGCCTTTCAGTAACAGAAATGGCATGTCGGGCATCTAGAAGATTAAAGCAATGGGCAGCTTTGAGAACACGTTCATAAGCCGGCAGTGGCAATGGCTTCTCAAGTGCTAAAAGGCACGAGCATTCAGCTTCAAATTTTTCAAACATCATAAATAAGAATGAGGTATCGGCATATTCAAAATTATATGCAGACTGTTCCACTTCATTTTGATGGAATAGATCTCCGTACGTTACTACAGCATTTTTAGTATGACCCCAGACCAGATCGTAAAGGGAGGTTTTGCCCTGAATGTACATAGCAAGACGCTCTAGACCATAAGTAATTTCGCCGGTGACAGGGAAACATTCCAACCCCCCTACCTGTTGGAAATAAGTAAATTGGGTGATCTCCATCCCGTTGAGCCAAACTTCCCAGCCTAAACCCCAGGCACCCAGAGTGGGGTTTTCCCAATTATCTTCTACAAAGCGTATATCATTTATGGTTGGATCGAAGCCAAGCACTTTTAAAGAGCCCAAATAAAGATCTTGGATATTGTCAGGAGAGGGCTTTAAAATTACCTGGAATTGGTAGTAGTGTTGCAGTCTGTTCGGATTATCACCATAGCGCCCGTCTGTAGGTCTGCGTGAGGGCTGGACGTATGCGCAGCAGATGGGCTCAGGCCCAAGAGATCTTAGAAAGGTCATGGGATGCGAGGTGCCTGCTCCAACTTCCATATCAAAAGGCTGTGCAGCCATGCAACCATTGCTCATCCAGTAGTCCTGCAAGGCAAAAATCAAGCCCTGGAATGTCATTAGATCATAGGTATTAGACATTGTAAAATCCGAAAAAGAATCCTTAAAAGTCCTGGTATTCTAGCAGATTGATTTGAGGATAGACGTACAAAATACAACAGGAACTATGATTGAATTAACGCAAAAGACAATATAGCGGTATTAAAAACCAATCCCCTAACCTGTTACGAAATCATGACATTTTTGGGAAAAAGATCCTTAAAAAATTTACGAGGTGCACTCTTATAGGTCGTTAAGGTTTAACCTGAGGTTAGGAGTTTTTACCTTCGCCTGCCTTGATAACAAAACGGTGGGGGTGGTCTGGGTCTGGAAGGGCTATAAGGTCATGTCCTGAAAAGCTGCAGAATGCAGGGATATCTCTTAGGGATACGGGATCATCAGAATAAAATTCGATAATCTCCCCACAGGGTATTCCTAAAAGTTCATGACGCAGCTTCATCAAAGGCTCAGGACAGTTAAGCCCTATTGCATAGATTTTTCGCATATTACTTGAAAACAGATAACGTATTGATATAATTATACGGCTTTTGAAGCGGCCACATGCTGCCTTAGCTCAGCTGGTAGAGCATCTGTTTTGTAAACAGGCGGTCGTGAGTTCGATCCTTACAGGCAGCACCATAATTTCTCAATCACTTCCTATCGCCGCTATTTTGCGAGTCCCCGATTGCCGTCCTTCAAATTTTTTACAGTAGCTGTGCTCCCAGGCAGCAAAAGTGCAAATATTTTTGAACTTCAGGCATTAGGATGTTCAAGATTTTTGCACAAGAACATATAATAGATTATCGATGCACTACGGCTGCATCATAATTAAAGAAGAAAGAATAAAAGGATCTTTGCTATGAAAAGAAGTTTACTTGCTCTGTCGATAGCAGCTGGGATTCTGTCCATATCGCAGGTCTCTTATGCGGCTGTTCCGGGGAGCTTTGACTTGGGCATTCGCGGCGGTTGGGCACATACAAACTTTAGTGACAACCAGGTCATAACCGACGATGATGACAACGGGTTCGGTGTTGGAATCAACTTTGGCTACAACTTTGACGAGTGGTTTGGCATCGAATTAGGCTATAACTACTTTGATGGTTTCTCAACCAAGTACAAAGACGGGAGTAAGACTGCAGACTACTCCTTCCATGGACCTGAACTTGCCGCAAGATTTGCATTCCCGCTGGGAGATGACGGCAGTGACATTTACATCCGTGCAGGCGGCATGGTGGTAATTGCCGACAATGATGACCTGGGCCATGACACCAAATTGTCACCACTACTTGGTGTAGGGATCAAATACGCCTTTACAAAGAGTTTCTCGGCACGTTTAGGTTACGATTATTACTTTGACGTATATGATGACGATGACGGCGACAACAACTATAGTGGGATAGATTCCGATATAGGATTCCTTTATCTAGGCTTTAACTATACTTTTGGTTTCAGTGATTCTGCACCTGCTCCAGTTGAGGCACAGGCATCACCCGGAACTACAACAGTTTCCCGCCTGTTTGCATTGGATGCTGGGGCTCTATTTCCCTTTGACGGCTCTAATTTAACCGAACAAGGTGCTGCTGCAGTTGATGATGTGGTAGCAGAGGTCAATGCAAATAATGTGACCAATGTTACCTATACAGTAACAGGTTATACCGACAGATTAGGTTCAGATGAGTACAATCAAAAGCTTTCTGAAAGAAGAGCCGAAGCGGTTGCACAAAGACTGATTACTTCAGGTGTTGAAGAAGAATCAATTATTTCGGTAGAAGGCTTTGGTAAGGCAGATCCTGTTACCGGAAACTCTTGCGACGGCTTGAGCAGAAATGAGTTGATTAAGTGTCTGGCACCGGATCGTCGTGTTGAGATCCAAGTGGAAGGTGACATTGTAGAGGAATAAAGACACATTGCACGCGATAAAGTGCATTGCTGCTTCTTTTATTTATAGAAAGGACCCGGCAGATTGCCGGGTTTTTCATCGTAATAGGCAGCGCACAATCAGCGAAAGTCTTTGGTCCGGATTATTAAACAGCTTTGAGTAAAAAAGCCATGTAATGTGGAAGTATCAACGTTTTACCTGATCGGCCAACATTATAATCTCCAATCTTTATGGCACCACTTACATGATATTTTTCAGGGTGTCCTAAAACTGTCTTCAGGCTTTTGGCATTGCCGCTGGTTGCTTTGACTTCAACAAGGGTGCATTGACTTTGGTATCTAATAACAAAATCAATCTCAAGACCGCTGTCCTTGCGAAAGTAATAAAGCCTGCGCCCCATCTTACTAAAGATGTCTGCAATGAGATTTTCAAAAATAGCGCCTTTGTAACAGTAAAGATTTCCCTGCAGAACGTCATACTGCGTGCCGTCTTCAAGCATGCTTATTAATAAGCCGCTGTCGCGCATATATACCTTAAAAACATTCTCAGTTGCATTTCCCTCAAGAGGTAGTTCTGTGGTGGAAAGATTATAGCAGCGGGTAATAATGCCAGCATCTTCTATCCATCGTAAACTTCCTTCATACTTTGAGGCTCCCGCACCTTTGGCTACTAGTGAATACTGAAATTTTTTATTATCTTTTCCCAGCTGCCTTGGAATTGATTCAAAGCATTGTCTAATATGCGATTTGTCTTTGCTAGGTGCGTATTTAATCATGTCGCTCTTGTACAAGCTGACGATCTCTCGTTGCAGCCTTAAAACTTCGCTCATGTTTTTTGTTTCTATATAATGGCTCACAACCTCTGGCATCCCGCCCACGACCGTGTAGGTTAAGAGCAGTTCTCTCATTAGATTGTGAAGGGCCTCAGGCACCGGGGTTTCATTCACGAGGCTTTGCTGCAGCATGTCAATTAAAGCGTCGTCAATTCCATTTGCCCACAGGAACTCCTCAAAATCCAGAGGATACATGTCAACAGAAGACTCAGACCCCACAGGATAGGAGGCTGGTTCTGCTGCGTAGCCAAGAACCCCAAGCAATGAACCTGTTCCTATGACGTCATAACGGCCGTCTTTGTGAAAAAATTTTAAGGCCGTGCGGGCTTGAGGGCATTCTTGGATCTCATCGAGCACCAAGACCGTATCGCCTGCTTTAAACCCTGACCGATTTTCCTTCATGGCAGACAGTAGTTTCATAATCTTATCGACCTGCAAAGAGCCTGCAAATACCGATGATAAGGAAGGGTCTTCAAAGAAATTAAGATAGATAACGTGGGTGTAATTCTTCCTGGCAAAATCAAGTACCGAACTTGTTTTGCCGCATTGCCTGCACCCTTTGATAATAAGAGGCTTATGGTCTTTTGAGCATTTCCATTCAGCAAGTACGGATTCAATCTTTCGTTTCAGCATTATGCACAATCTCGATCATATTGATTTAATTATATAAAATTTATTTTTCAAAGGATATTTTAGCAATAACAGAAAATTTTTCAAGGGACTTTCTAATGGTGCTATAAATTTTTGCAGGGACTTTGCGGCAGTATTTGACAAATTATCAAAGGACTTTCTTTGAAAAATCAATTTCCTCGGACCAACTTTTAGTGTTTGGGAGGCGATATTATGGAGATCCA
>CAYNSI010000099.1:0-7674 GCA_964399665.1 uncultured Enterobacterales bacterium
CTAGAAGATGGAATCTTCATTAATAGCTGCGACCCTGGGATTGTCTGTTGTGATCTCTTCTTTCTCATCTTCAATGATTGCGCTGTTTAAAAGTACCCAGTCGGATAAACCGTACTGATTGGGCCTTCTTATTACATCAGAAGGCCTTATCAAAGGAGAGCTTTCATTCCCTTCCTGGGCACGTTTGAAAAACTCTGCAAAAATTGGCAGTGCCGAGTAGGCTCCCCCTTCAGGACCTGAGGTTCTTGAATAGCCAAGATCCCTGTTGTTATCAAAACCCATCCAGGACGTTGCTGTCAAATTGCGGTTAAACCCTGAAAACCAGGCATCACGTACTCCATTGGTAGTTCCGGTTTTACCGTAAAGATCATCCCTTCCTGTGAATTTTTGGGCTCTGCTGCCGGTGCCCCAATAGCGTCCATTGATTCCCTCTCCTCCGTACACTACCGAGTGCAGCATATCTGCCACTATAAAGGCATGGCCGTGGGATAAAACCTGTGGATAGGAGTTTTCAGGAGCTGCAACGGTTTCATCGTATAAAAGAGAGATCCCATTAATTACCCTGTCGGGAGCCTCAGGATGACAGTATTTTTCAGGGGCCTTGTAAATGAGTTCACTGCCCTTATAAATTTCTTTTATTAAATAAGGTTCAATAAGATAACCGCCGTTTGCAAAGGCTGCGTATCCTGTAACAGTCTGCAGCGGGGTAAGCTCGACACTTCCTAAGGCCATGGACTCACTTCTTTGAAATTGCGGGACGTCGATGCCAAATTTTTTAAGATGCTCGACAAAATCATTAACTCCCACCTGGCGCATAAGTCTTATGGTAACCACATTCTTGGATTTTGCCAGGCCCTCACGCAGGGTCATCGCCCCTTCATAGCGGTCCGGGCTGTTCTTGGGGGTCCACCATGTTTTGGATCCTGGATCCCAGGTTCTAATGGGCATATCATGAATCACCGAATTTATCGCTATGCCCTTGGCAACGGCAGCAGAATACAAAAAAGGCTTGAAATTGGACCCTGTCTGGCGCTTGGCCTGGTAGACCCGGTTTAATTTGCTCAAGGCAAAATCGTAGCCGCCGACTAAAGCCTCAATTGTCCCCGTATAAGGATTAACGGCAACTAAAGCCGCCTCTACTTCGGGGATTTGTCCTAAGGTAGTAACCCCCTCTTCATTTACGAAAGTGTAGATAAGATCACCTTCTGTAACAAATTCAGAAGGTACTTTTGGAGCAGGGCCCTGATTGCTGTCACCTTTAAATTGTCTTGCCCAGGATAGGGCATCCCAGGGGAGAATTTCACTTGAAAGATCCCGTCTTATAATTGCAATACTTTTGTCCTCGTCATTGACAGCTGTAACCAGGGCAGGTTTTATAAACCGGAAATCATCCTCACCAGATAAAAGATCTTCAATTGCTTCAGGGCTGTTATCAAAGTTCTCAAGGTTTGCAACATTAAGCTTGGGGCCGCGATAGCCGTGACGGATATCATAATCAGTTATGCCCTTGAAGACGGCATAGTTGGCATAATCCTGGTAGTCTGAGCGTACCGTGGTTATGACCTTAATATCATCTACATAGGCGCTTTCACCAAGCTTATCTATCGCAAAAAGACGGGCTTCTTCAGCTACGTAA
This sequence comes from uncultured Enterobacterales bacterium, assembly GCA_964399665.1. GTDB lineage: Bacteria > Pseudomonadota > Gammaproteobacteria > Enterobacterales > Succinivibrionaceae > Avisuccinivibrio_A. Next base: position 1,637 of record CAYNSI010000099.1, read on the forward strand.
GGTGCATAAACCTCAACGGGAGTCACATGATAGTAGGTTCTTGAAGGGGCAGAATCTGCCTCTTTAAATTCTTCTTCGGTAATGTAGCCTAAGGCAAGCATTCTTCCCAAAACCAAATGTCTTCTTTCCTGTGCTCTTTGAGGACTGGTGATGGGATTTAAAGTAGACGGTGCTTTGGGCAGCCCTGCAATGGTAGCCATTTCAGCTAAGGTAAGTTCATTTAATTCCTTGCCGTAATAAACCTGGGCGGCGGCTGCCACTCCGTAGGCCCGGTGTCCTAAGGCAATTTTATTTAAATAAAGCTCCAGGATCTCATCCTTGGTTAAAATCTGCTCAATACGCCAGGAGGTAAAGATCTCCTTTATTTTGCGATCTAAGGTGCGCTCTCTTGACAAGAAAAAGTTACGGGCAACCTGCTGGGTTATGGTGCTTGCCCCCTGGGATGCCTGAGCATTGGTAATTGCCACTAGTACCGCTCTTGCAATTCCTATGGGATCTATTCCTGAGTGCTCGTAAAAGCGGGTATCTTCAATGGATAAAAAGGCCTGTTGCAGCTTTACGGGGATCTCATCTAAGCTTACCGGAAAGCGTTTATGTTCTCCAAACTCCCCCAAAAGCTTATGGTCGGCAGAAAAAATCTGCATGGGGATCTCATAGCTTACCTTTTTAAGTTCCTGAACGTCCGGCAGTTCCTCTAGAGCATTGTAGTACACAGCGGCAACGGAGGCTCCTCCTAAGGAGACGACAAAAAGACCGGCCCAGATCAAAGTTGAAAGGAGTTTTAAAAGCACACAAACCTCTTGCGTGAAATAAGTTAACCTCATATTCTAACACCTGCCTTGGTAATTTTTAGGAAGTTTGACGATGCAGGTACTTAAATGTCAGCAGCAGAAAATAAGGCGGCCGCTGTTTTTAGTGGGCCCTATGGGTTCTGGGAAGACTACTTTGGGAAAAGCTTTGGCACAGAAACTTAAGGTTGACTTCATAGATGTTGATGATGAAATTGTAAAAAAGGCCGGCAAAAGCATTCCTGAGATCTTTGATAAGTCAGGGGAGAGTGGTTTTCGTGATATTGAAACTTTGGTATTGAAAGAAATTTTGACAGCGCATGCCAAATTTTGCGTCATTTCAGGCGGCGGCGGTATCATCATGCGTCCTGAAAACCGCAGTCTTATTGTTGAAAACACCACCTGTCTTTATCTTTATTGTTCTGTGGCGGTGCAATTTCAAAGAGCAGGAGGGGACAGCAACCGTCCTGTTATTGCCAAAGTTGCAGATCAAAAGTGCCGCCTTGCGGAGGTTTTCTCCATAAGAGATCCTCTGTTTCGGGATATCTGCCACATTACCGTTGATACCGGCTCCCACAGTCTTGAATCATGCCTTGATTATGTTATCAGTTCACTTTATTAGCGAGTAACCAATGGAAACCTTAACCGTAGCTTTGAAAGAACGATCCTACCCTATTGAAATTGGCTCTGACCTGCCCTTCGGGCAGCTTATAAGAAATGCTCTTCCAAAAACCCGAGATGTGATGATAGTAAGCAATGAGACTGTAGCTTTGCTTTATTTGGATAAAGTTGTTAAGGAGCTTAGCTCCTGCGGCTTTAGAACCTTATCCTGTCTTCTTAAGGATGGCGAGAAATACAAGACTTTTGACAGCTATCTGCAGATCTTAACTTCGCTGCTTAAGGCAGGATTTTCACGTGACGGTGCAATAGCAGCCCTTGGAGGAGGTGTGATAGGTGATATTGCAGGCTTTGCAGCTTCTACCTACCAAAGAGGGATTGCCTACGTTCAAATGCCCACCACCCTTCTTGCCATGGTTGACTCGTCAGTAGGAGGTAAAACTGCCGTTAATCATGAGTACGGGAAGAACATGATAGGTACTTTCTATCAGCCCCGATGTGTTGCTGCGGATATTAAAACCTTAAAGTCTTTACCCCAAAAGGAAATGGCAGCAGGTTTTGCCGAGGTTATAAAATACGGCATCATTTACGATAAAAACTTCTTTGAATACCTTTATGACAGAAAAGAACATCTCCTTGAGGCCTCTTTTGAGGAGCTCTCATTTATTGTGAGGCGCTGCTGTGAAATTAAAGCTTGTGTGGTATCTGAAGATGAAAAGGAGCAGGGGTTAAGAGCCATTTTAAATCTGGGCCATACCTTTGGACATGCTATAGAGGCTTTTTTTGGATTCGGGACTTTTCTACACGGAGAGGCTGTGGCAATCGGCATGAACATAGCCTGTACCTATGCCTGTCAAAAGGGGGCAATAAGCCCAGCAGATCTGAACAGAATAAGAGAACTTCTCCTTGCCTGCAAACTTCCTGTTGATTCGCCTAAAGGTATATTACCTGAGGATTACCTTGCAGCAATGCATAAAGACAAGAAGGTAAGAGACGGCAGGATAGTCTATGTGATCCCCAAAGCCTTAGGCTGTTGTGAAACTGTTGCAATAGACGATGAAAATATGAGGGCTTTTCTTGGTCAAAGAATCTGTGTTTAGAAAATACACAAACACCATACAGGGGCTTGAGCGCAGCCCCTGCAGGCTTGAAAAAGATATGTTTTTAAAGGAGTGTGATTAGTACAGCCTGGTACGGCGCGCGTTTTCGCGGGCCATCTTCTTGGCATGGCGCTTTATTGCAGAAGCTTTGGCGCGCTTGCGCACGGTAGTTGGCTTCTCATAGAATTCACGGGCTCTTACGTCCGCTAAAATTCCGGCCTTTTCACAGGAGCGCTTGAAACGTCTTAATGCAACGTCAAAAGGCTCATTCTCACGAACTTTAATGACTGGCATGTGGAAAACCACCTCACTTATTAAAAATCCAGGCCTAAACATTATGTTTTGGCAGTTGAAAACGCACGAGATCCTATCACAATTAAGATGTTAAACCAAGAGCTTTTTTGAGAGTTGTTAGTGCACAGCCCCTGTCTTTAGCAGTACCCCCAAATAATTTATGGTCTTGCTAGAAATTTTTGGAAACCCAAAAATTTGTTAGAATTACGCCTGGTGTAACAAGGGCTTGTCAAGAGTATGCGTGTTTTAGGAATTGAAAGTTCCTGCGACGAAACTGGGGTTGCAGTTTGTGACGATGAAAAGGGACTTATAGCACATGCTTTACATACTCAAATTGCCATGCACGCTGAATACGGCGGCGTAGTTCCGGAATTAGCTTCGCGGGATCATATAAAAAGAATAATTCCTCTTATTCATAAAGTGCTGGACGTGGCAAATCTTAACTTAAAACAAATAGATGCTGTGGCATATACCGCAGGTCCCGGACTTATAGGGGCACTGCTGGTAGGGGCTGTGGCGGGGCGTTCCCTTGCCTATTCTCTTGATATTCCGGCCGTTCCCGTTCACCACATGGAAGGGCATCTTTTAGCTCCCATGCTTGAGGAAAATCCCCCTTCTTTTCCTTTTGTGGCCTTGCTGGTCTCAGGCGGTCATACCCTTCTTATTAAAGTTTCAAAACCAGGCAGCTACAAGATTTTAGGTCAGTCCGTGGATGATGCTGCAGGAGAGGCTTTTGATAAAAGTGCCAAACTTCTTGGGCTTCCCTATCCGGGGGGACCGCATCTTGAAAAGCTGGCTGCATCAGGAAACAGCAGTGCCTACCATTTCCCGCGACCCATGATAGACAGATTGAACTGTGATTTCAGTTTTGCAGGTCTTAAGACTGCAGTTTTAAATGCGGTACGGGCAAGTTCTGATCTGATGCGCGACAGGGCTGATATTGCCCGCTGCTTTACTGATGCTGTAGCAGATACTTTGTGTGCCAAGTGCCAAAGAGCTTTAAATGAAACAGAACTGAGTACTTTAGTGGTTTCAGGTGGAGTTGCGGCCAATAAAACCATCAGGGCCGCATTGCAGCAATTAATGCAAAAGCGCGGCGGTCAGGCCTTTTTTGCCAGACCCGAATTCTGCACCGATAACGGTGCCATGATTGCTCTTGCAGGACTTTTAAGGTTCAAAGCCGGGCAGATAAAAGACTTAGGAGTGGAAGTGTTTCCAAGATGGCCGATATCTGATTTAAAGGCCCTGTGATATGGATAAAATCTTTATAAAAGGGCTTAAAATTAACTGTATCATTGGAGTCCTGCCTCATGAAAGAGAGCAGGAACAGGATCTTATAGCAGATTTGGAGCTTGAGTTCCCTCTTAGGGAAGCTGCCTTGTCAGGCGATCTTTCAAAAACCATAGATTATGCCAAGGTCGCAGACAGGGTGGCAGCTTATGCTGTAAAAAGACAGGCTGAACTGTTGGAAAGCCTGGCCGAGGAGCTTTGTGCCTTGATTTTAAAAGAATTTAAACCAGGAACAGTTACAATTACGCTGACCAAGCCTGCCGCAGTACCGAATGCTGCAGGATCTGGGATCATGGTTTCACGTGCCTTGGGGGATAGGTGATGCAAACAAGGGTTTATTTGGGTGTGGGATCTAATTTGGACCGCGAAAAGGCTTTGTTGTTTGCCAAAAAAAAACTTGAGCCTTTGTTTGACAGCTTTGTTACCTCTTCGGTATGGCGCAGCCGTGCCGTTCGTGAGGCTGAGCCTGATTACTACAACATGGTAGCAGGAGGGGATACCTCATACACGCTTGAAGATCTGCTTAAAAGACTGTCCGAAATTGAAGAACAGGCAGGAGTGGATTTGATGTTTTACAATGGCACCAATTTCGGCTTAAAAAGGCGTCTTGATATTGATGTCCTTCTTTACGGTGATTTGGTGACTACCTCTCCCTGCAAGCTTCCCCGCCATGATATTCAAGATTATCCTTTTGTGCTGTGTCCTCTGTGTGAAATAGATGATTCCATAATCCATCCGCTGTTAAATATAAAAATTTCCGAAATCTGGAAGGAAATGGCACCGCGTCTTCCTGACAAGATGAAGGTGAGCAGGGTGGATTTTGATTTTTCAAAACCTGCTCCTGTCTGGGAATGATCTTAAGGAACTATCGTGCCGTTAACCTATATTGTAATTCTTGCCTTAATCCAGGGGCTTACCGAATTTATCCCGGTATCATCAAGTGCCCACCTGATTTTCCCTGGTCAGATCTTAGGCTGGCCGGATCAGGGGCTGGCCTTTGATGTTGCGGTACATTTAGGTACTCTCTTGGCCGTTATAATTTACTACTTTGCCGACCTGGTGCAGATTGCAACCTATACCATTGAATCGGTGTTAAGGCGTAAAAACGGTCCTGTAAGCCGTATAGGCTGGTATATCATAATTGCAACAGTGCCGGCAGCTGCCGCAGGATATTTTCTTGAAAGCTATATTGAAACAGAGGTGCGTTCCATAAAGGTTATTGCCTGGACCACCATTATTTTCGGTATTCTTTTAGGTTTTGCCTCCATGGTTAACAGAAGATTGTGCTGGAGGACCATTGCCAGGTCTGAGGGGCAGCGATCGGACAGTCTTAGATATCTTACTTTGCAGCATGCTCTTATCATAGGTTGCGCTCAGGCAGTTTCCCTGATCCCGGGCACCTCGCGCTCTGGAATTACCTTAACTGCAGGTTTGTTTGTGGGGCTAAGACCAGAGGCTGCGGCAAGATTCAGTTTTCTGCTGGCAATTCCCATCATTTTGCTTTCTTGTATTTTTGAAGCTTATGAATATGCAAGTTCCCCGCAGTTTGGGCATGCTGATATTTTTGACATGGGCATTGGAACGATAATATCCTTTTTAACGGCAATATGTGTTATCCATCTGTTTTTAAAATATATTTCCAAATCAGGACTTGCTCTCTTTGTAATTTACAGGATCCTTTTAGGAGCGACACTGCTTTATATTGCCTCCTGACGGGGGCTTCAATTTGGCTTCTTGTAAGAAATAGTGTGGAATTTGGTTCAGGTCAAAAGTTTAGTTCATTATTCCTAAATGGTTGCAGATCACTTTAGCAATAACTAACCTAACATCTCCTAGTACAATGTGTTAGTTAGGAGATCTAATTTCTTACAGTTTGGTGGAATCTGTTAAGCCTTCATCATGTTGCTTTTCAGATCTTCAAGCTCTTCTTTTGAAAGACCTGTGACGC
>CAYNSI010000100.1:0-7649 GCA_964399665.1 uncultured Enterobacterales bacterium
GGGGACAATGGTAAGAGGCTCAATCAAATCGGCGTATTTGCGATCTAAAAACTGTTTTTGCCCTTCCTCAAAGGCCTCATCTGCTTTTTTGCGGTCCTTTACCACCTTTATCTCAATGATGTAGCGGTAGTTGCAGCCTTTGATGTGCAAATCGGCGCGCCCCTTGGCAGATTGAACTTCTCTTATGCCCTCATAACTAAACTTGGTTAAAACGAATATATAGCTCCCCAACAATTCTGAAAACATGCGCTCATTAAAGTTTTTGAAGCATTCGTATGAGAACTGATTGATGATTTTATTCATCACATCCTTTATGGCAGTGAGGTTACAGGTTGCAAAAGCCTTGGTGATGCCCCGTAAGTATTCGTCGTTTGATAGGTCATCATCATCTTCTTCTGCCTTTTTTTCCTTTAATCTTTCTATGACCACATGGGCAAAAGCAGTTTTTACCTCATTATTGGGAATGCCTATAGAAAACGTGTCGTTAAAGGTTTTCTTAATAGTCAAATAGCCTGACTGGTACAAAAAGGCTATGACAGGAAAGTCCTCTTTTCCAAGATGAGAGATGACAGGAGATAACTTATTTTCACTGTAAGACTTGGTTATATTGCCCAAAAAATCCAGCATTTTAAGCAAATCATCAGGATTTGCGGCCAAACGCTCCAAAAACTTATCAACCAAGATAGAATTGGAACTGTTAAGCCAATGGGGCAGAAAGCCGTCGCACGGTGATGCAAAGAAATTAATCACCGACCAGGGATTGTATACTTTATGTTTGGCACGTCTGTCAAACGAATAACCATCATAATTAGATTTAAGCTCTGATAAGACCTTTTGCTCATCCCATTGTTCTTGAGGGTATTCCTTTTTAAGAACCTCGGCCGCATTGGCAATATAGGGCTTAAAGTTTTGTTCAAGCTCCTCTTGGGTAAATCCTGTGATGGCCCCATATTCGGACTCAAATGAAATATCCCTTATATTGTTGGGGCCTGAAAAAAGGCCAAGATGGGTGATTCTTGTGACACCGGTGATAAAGACAAAGCGGAACTTCTCATCAAAGTCTTTTATGATTGAAAAAAGCATAGCTAAATAACTACGCCTGGCCTCATACTCATCAGGCTTACCTAAAACATGAGTTAAGGGAGCGTCATACTCATCTATAAGCAAGACTATAGAGGAGTTATCAGCATTTTTTAAAGCGGACACAAAAGATTGGGACCAATCAGGCTTGTCTGACCAGGTTAGTCCTGCACTTAGAAATTCGTCTTTAAGCAAATTAACAAATCTTAGATAAAAATCTTGGACATTTAGACTTTCAGCTGGGGAAGAAAAGCTCAACATAATAACTTTATAGGTCCCCGCGTCAGTCCATGGCTCATCTTTTTCAAGTTTGAGTCCTGCAAACCTGCCTTTGCCGTTTAAAAAGAGCTCTTTGAAGGTGGACAGCAGCATGGATTTGCCAAAACGACGGGGTCTTGAAAGAAAGAAATAACCCTCCTGCCTTGCCAAATCTGCTACTAAATCGGTTTTGTCCACATATAACTTCTTGTTGTCAATCCGACGGGCAAAATCCTTTATTGAAGGGGCCAGACTATCTTTTAATGCCATGGCTTAATTCTCCTGCGGCAGCTTAGATAAGAGAGTCATTTTATTCTCTGATTTATCACAAGAATTCCTATTGATCCAACTTAAGGTCCGCCGAATCTCCAACATTCAGCGCTTTGACTTTAAAACAGATCTTACAGCAAAGCTTACGTGGTGCCGTCATTTTTAAGTGAATCTAGCGCACAGAACGTGCTTTGCTCTTCTAATCCTCATTACAATAAATTGTAAAAGACCAAAAATAGGTTTTTAGTCAATAGCACGAATAGCACTCTCTCAGTTTGTTATCATTTCCTCTTTAAGATCGTAGAACAATTTTAGGCCTTGGTTAAATTCTACAAAAGCTTAATTTTTCACACGCTCTTTTGACGAAAAAGATCTTTTAGTAAGTGCGCACAATTTTGGAAAAAGCTTTTTGGGACTTGAGGCGGCTCCTGAATAACAAACCGATACTTGTCTTTGCTTCCGACAACCTTTTCCATCAAGATTTCATATTTTTTCTGTGCTGTAGGCGCATCGCAAAGTGCCTCGTCCACTGAGTGCATGGCGTCGCTTTGGTCAACATGATCATCCGTCTTATTGTAGATGAAATCGTCATCTTCCCAATGCATGCTCTTTTCAGTCTGATCTCTTGTGTAACCATGTACGCAGGCCCCGTTGAAGAAGACATTATGTTTTAGCAATTTTGCAGGATTGCCGCCGTATGCGCAGTTTGAAAAGAATTTTTTCCCGGTAATGACAGAATGTCCCCCAAAAATCGAGCCGCTTCCGACAGTGGCACCTTTTAAAATCAAAGAATTCTGCCCTATCCAAACGTGATCGCCAATGAGTATGGAGCGGCTTGGATTAATCCTGTCTTGCGATGAACAATCATAGATAAGGTGAGGGTCGGCTGTTCTAAACCAAAGTCCAAATGAAAAAAGACATTTGTCACCAATAAGAATATTTTTGCCCTCAGTACATAATATATGTGATTTGGCGTTAAAAAAGTTATCTTTGCCCAAGTAAAATGTACTGTTGTTATTCAAAGATATGCTTATACCAATATTTGGGCGGCTGCCCCTGATAAAAACTAATGAATTTTCACCACCAAAATTGACGGTGCAATTGTTAAAAAGCTGTTTGTAGTTGTTTTTTCTTTCTATTACAAGGAGATTACCCCCCCCTGCATTTTTTGCACCACATGTTATTTTAAGATTGGTATCATCAATTGATGTACTTTCTGTTATGTGGTAACAAAACAAGGTGCTGTCATTATCAATAGGAATGCTTGTTACTTCCATAAGTTATCCTTTACAAACCCATATTGACATGTTTGCCTTTGCGGCACGTTTACCAAGCGGCAAATCCTAACAATCCCCAGTTTTTTTGTTGGTGCTTCCTGTCAATTTTTTAAAGGGAAAATTATAGTAATCAGCACAGCCTAACTGGCTTGAAATGCGTTTTGCCGTCTCCAATAGCAGCTTTATTACCCTCTCCTTGCCCACAAGCTGCAGCTTCTTGGTAGTCATAGAGCTTGATAATGCATAATCAATATTGTAGTTGATATCAAAGATCGGCACGGCAATGCAGGCAAATCCCGGTTCATTTTCCTCATTGTCAAAAGCATAGAAGTTTTTTCGAATCTCCTCTATTTCCTTTAGCATGTCATCAAAATTGACAATGGTAGTATCGGTAAGGGGTATGATGGAAGAGCGGTGATTGTCCCAGTAGGTCTTGATGTAATGATCAGTTTCAAATGCCAAAAAGATCTTGCCCATGCCGGTGCAGTAAAAATGGACAATATGTCCCAATGAGCTTCTGGTTCTCTGGATGGATTGGGTGGGGTTGAGCTTGTACAACAAAATGGCGTGATCATCGGTTCTGGTGGAAAAATTAATGGTTTCTCCCAATTCAATGTTCAAAGCCTCAAGCTCAGGTGAAATGATGTTATAAATTGAAGATGAGGACATCACTATATAGCCCAATTCCAAAAGCTTGGTAGTAAGCTTGTAGCTTCCTGCCAATTGGGCTGGGCTTACAAAGCCGCTTAACTGCAATTCCTGGATCAGCCTGTAAGTGGTGCTTTTATTAAGCTTTGACTCTTGAGAGAGCTTGGCCAAAGGACAGCCGTTGGGGTACTTAGACAACAGATCTATTAACAATAAGCCTCGGTGCAGAGACTGTGAGCCGGCTTGAGCCATGAAAAATGCTTCTCTCCAAAACCTGTGGTTGAAAACCTAAAATTTTATTTAATACCACCCAGGCTTTGGCTTTGAACAAGTTCTATTTTAAAAAAGCCCCAAGGCGGCAACTTTTTTAATTTTACTTGTCATAACATTTAGTTGCAATGTTTCAATACATGAAACAACGTTTTTAATCTGCCGATCACGTTTTTAATGTCTACACTGATGCGAAGGGGGATTTCCCCCTGCCAAAAAGCTTAAGACTTCTTACAAAAGATCGCTTAAGGCCTTAAGATCATTGCTAAATACCGGCATATGCAGGAAACTTCCGGCATCATCATGCTCAATATGGAAGCCTGTGGCAGCTCTTTCTCTTTTCCACTGCGATCTTGAATGCATCACCAAATACTTCCTGATACATTCTTTAAGATAGTCTAAAGAATACTCACTGCAGTCAGGATCTTTGCTAATTTGCAAAGCCATATCAGCAATTCTGACATTACGGGCCAAAGCTTTGCGGATGGCATCTAATATTACGTAGGGCATCAAATCCTTTTCATCAGTCTGCATACCCCCAGGGCGCAGCTCGGCAGTAGGAGCCTGAGCGTTTACCTTATTAAGGGCAGTGACTTTAAAACGTCCCAAGGCAGTCAACAGCCCTTCTTTTTCAAGATAGGCATTGATTTTCCTTACCGTGCTCTTGCCTATGCCCGAAATGGGCGCAAGCCCCCCTGCTGTATCGCCGTCCATGGTGCAGTAGCCTACGACGGCCTCTGACAGATTGGCGGTGTTAAGCAAAAGTCTTGAGGTGCGATTTGCAAGCAGCCACAACCCCGGCACCCTTGCCCTTGCCTGAATGTTTTGCAGCGCCAGATCATCCTTTTCCCAGGAAAGCTTATCCCCTGCTCCCAAATCATCAACCATCCTGATATAGTCGTCGACTACCTGCTTTATTGACCAGGAATAGTGACAAGAACCGAGGAAGCGGGCCAAATCTCCTGCGGCATTAAATGTTATGTCACTTGAATTCTCAGAGCCCTGGTACAGGGTAACCAGGAGTACGGGCATGACTTTTGATCTTATATAAGATTGCGGATCTTCATTGTCATCTTTTAAAGGTACGGTAAGCTTCATGGCCTCAAAACGGTGTTTGAAAACTTCAGGGCCTAAGTCTTCCAGGGCACTTAGTGCCGCATAAAAGACTAAAACTGCACACAAGGCAGAATCGGCGCCTCCTGATAATGACAGAGCCGCACCATGGGAGCCGCTTTGGCTCATATAATCCATAACACCCATGGCAGCAGCTTTGAGCATTTCATCATAGCCGTCAAATGACACTGCCTTACTGTCATAAAGACAGCTTGCATAGTCATTGAATGCAAAACTGCAGCTTTGGGCCAAGATCTGCCCTTTATGGGCCATCAGTGACAAACCCTGATAAATCAAGCCCGCTTCCGTCCCCAGGGGGCTTATATAACAATACAGACTGCCGCTTTTTTGTGAGATTTTTTGTGCCGAGTTGATAACTCTTTTGGTATTGCCTGCTTCAAAAGGAGATCTGTCAAGCGCAAGGAAAACGGTATTGTCCCCTTTGTCATCGCTTCCATGGTGAGAATCCCCGTCTTCTTCTTCCACAATAAAATCAGGATGAGTTTCAAAACAAAATTTAATACCGGAAACTTCAAGAATATCAGTGCAGGTCATAAGAGAGGGTTGTTCATCCTGAAGGATGGGACCTAAAAAAACTTTGCAGTCATCCTGGCATGAATCAGTAAAGTAGCGGCTTGAGCTGTCAATGCGATTAAATCTTGAAGGCAGTCTTGAGGCAAGTTTTACCACTCCCAGAATTTTACGGCCCTTTATCAAAATGTAGGCGTTTATTAGGGGGTATTTAACAAATTCGGGCGCTTTTTTGATGACAGTACTGTCTTTGATAAGGGCAAGGGGACATCCGAATCCTAAAATCCTATTTTCATCATTATTTTCAATAAGATATGCTGCAGCCTGGTAAACTGCATCAACATAGCTTGGATTAAAAAGAAGATCCAGGGAATTTTGTCCTGTCAATGACAATGCCTGACTTAACACTACTTTTTTATTAAGTTCCCCGGCTGCCTTGAGCAAAGATATAGCATTTTCCAACGGCAGTGCGGTTTTTGTTCTTATTGATACTAAGGCTGTATCTGCTGCCAAATCCTGATAGTCCATTAAATTATCCTTAAAGAGCCCTTGGGGGGACTGTCTTTCCAATTTAAACTGCCTAAAATTTTTATCAGGATTATACTCTGCTGCCAAAACCTGGGTGAAAATCACTCAAATCTGTGCATAGTGCACCTAAATGCATCACCTGGTAAGATAGTAATAGGTTCAAATTGAACAGTAAAGGAGCACTTCTTGGATAAAAAGTCGCAGCGCCATGTGATCTCTACAGGTCACTGCAAAACCCTGGGGGCAACCATTGATAAGGACGGAGTAAATTTTGCCGTATGGTGCCCTGCAGCAAATGTCCTGGAGCTTTTGCTGTTCTCCTCAGTTGATGATGTTAATCCCTGCATAATTACTCTTGAGTCCAATATCTTCCGTTCAATTTACTATTGGCATGTCCATGTTGACGGCATCAAAGCAGGACAGATCTACGCTTTTAGGATCAAAGAAGCCGTAAGGGCTTATAAATCGGCATACCACCATGTTGAAATAGGAAAGGTTCTTTTGGATCCTTACGGCAAAAGAGTGTTGTTCCCCCCTTCCTATCAGCGTTTCCAAAGCGGCGATGAAAAGGAAATTTTTAAAACCTGCGCCAAAAGCGCAGTTATAGACATGGACACTTACGACTGGGGACTTGATTCCTCCCCATCCCACCCCCTTAATAAAACCATCATCTATGAACTTCATGTTAAGGGATTTACCTCACATCCTTCTTCAAAGGTAAGAAAGGCCTGGCGGGGCACCTATAAGGGATTAATAGAAAAAATTCCCTATCTTGTGGATCTTGGGATCACTACGGTTGAGCTTCTGCCCGTATTCCAGTTTGATGAATTAGATTCCATTGAGGGAAAGAAGAATTATTGGGGCTATTGTCCCATGGCTTTTTTTGCTCCGCATGAGGCCTACAGCTCGGATAAATCCATTATGGGGCCTATCAATGAATTCCGTGATCTGGTAAAGGCCCTGCACAAAAACGGCATTGAAGTCATTTTGGATGTGGTCTACAACCACACTTCAGAAGGAGATCACCGCGGTCCTACCTACTGCTTTAAAGGCTTTGACAAACAAAACTATTACATCATCGACAAATACGGCAATTATGGTAATTATTCAGGATGCGGCAATACCCTTAATGCCACCAAATCGGTGGTCAGGAACATGATTCTGGATTCTTTAATCTTCTGGGTTGAGAAAATGCATGTTGACGGCTTCCGTTTTGACCTGGCCTCAATTTTGACCCGCGACGAAAACGGTATGCCCATTTCCAATTCCCCTACTCTGCTTGATATCGATACCAATGCCAAACTTGCTGACACCAAGATCATAGCCGAACCCTGGGATGCCGGCGGACTGTATCAGTTAGGCCAGATATCAGGCTCCAAGTGGCGGGAATGGAACGGTCAGTTCCGCGATGATGTAAGAAGCTTTATGCGTGGTGATGACAAGACCATCAAACGCTTTGTCAGCAGACTTTTAGGCTCTCCTGATATCTATAATGTGCGCGAAGTAGATCCCCAAAAGAGCATCAACTTTATTTCATGCCATGACGGTTTTACTCTATGGGATTTGGTCACCTATGCACAAAAACACAATGAAGCCAATGGTGAAAATAATCGTGACGGTGCTGATAGTAATTTTTCGGCAAATTACGGCATGGAAGGCGAAACTGATGATGCT
>CAYNSI010000101.1:0-7641 GCA_964399665.1 uncultured Enterobacterales bacterium
TTGCAGTGCACGCGCAGTTGATGGGATCTTCCCGTTTTAGGCATTAATTTTACAAGACACTGCTTCTTTATATAGTCATTGAACAAGGGCTCATAACAGGTAAGGGCAGGACGGCCCTCCTTGAAATCGACTATTTGATAGGGGCGGTTGTCAATATCGGTCCTAAGGGGCAAATCTATAGTGCCGCCCTCATTTATATTTCCGCTTACCCAGGCAACGTAACGCTTAAGAGGCTTTCTTTCCATGAATTGTCTGCCAAGTTTGGATACAGCCTCTTTATGAAGCCCTACCACCAAAACTCCTGAGGTGCCCAAATCAAGTCTATGTACAGCATGAGCTTCAGGATACTTTGCGCGCACTCTGGAGAGAATACTGTCAAAATACTCCGCCTTTTTCCCGGGGACAGATAAAATTCCTGAGGGCTTATTTACCACAATAATGTCAGCATCTTCATAAAGCACATCAAGAAAAGGATTCTTGGGAGGATCATAGATAAAAGGGCTGGTCTGCATGGCATATTTACAGCCTTTAGGATTTAATCCTGGGGCTGCTGTAAACTGGACTAACGACTTGCAAACGAAGCGTTGTAAACCCTTTGGGTATTTTGAGCCGGAACCGGAAGTCCCAAGGCATCGTAGCTTTCTTTCATAAGTTCCAGGGCTCTTCTTAAGTAGGATGTGCCTCGATATGAGTAGAGGATATTTTGGCAGTGTCTTATGGCTGAAACATAGGCTTCCCTGTCATAATAAAATCTTGCGATAGTGTACTCACGTTCTGCCAGCTGTTCCCTGATATAAATAATGCGCTGATAGGCGTCTGGAATGTAAAGGCTGTTGGGGTAAGTCTCCATTAACTCCTTGAAGATTTTAATGGCCTCATAGTAATAGGTAGGATCTTTGAGGGAACGGTTAAGCCCCAGGAAGTCCTGGATAAGATCCGAGCGCATCTGGATTTGGTTAAGTCCCTTCATGAACATGACATAGTCAGCATTCGGACTTGTTGGACTTAAGCGTTCAAAGCGACTTATCTGGGCCGAAGTCAGTTCAGGCTCGCGGGTCTTGTAGTACACGTAAATGAGATCTAATTGGATCTGTTCGGAGTATTCTCCGAATGGGTAGCGGGTATCAAGTGCCTCAAGATAGCGGCGGGCTGTTGTGAAATCGCCTGAGGCCATGGAGCTGTGTGCTACCTCATAAAGAGTATGAGGTGAAACATCAGGAACTTCATCAATATTGTAATTGGAAGAGCAGGCAGCACAGAGGACTGCTGCAGCTGCAGCAAAAACTGATGAAAGCAGAAATTTGAACATCTAATAGGCTCCGTAGTTGCAGGCCTGCGTGGACTTAAACTTGGGCAATTATAATATAATTGCCTTCATGATTTGAGCGGTGTACCTTAAATTATCTCCCAAAAGACGACAATACTGTACTCCCTTCGGTCTGCCGCGTAAGTAAAACAGCATTGGTTCGTGTTCTCAAGGACCCTAAGCAAAGTAATGGTTAGTAATACTCTTATACTGGAAGTTACGGATGAGCTGCATGGCAGAAGGCTTGATGCTGCCTTAGGTGCCCTTGATGATTCTCACTCGCGTACTCTGTTAAAAAAATGCATTGATGAAGGACTGGTGACCCTGGATGGAAAAGTGGCTGCCAAAGCAAATCTTAAGGTCAGCACAGGACAGAAAATTGCAGTTTCTTTTCCCAAAATGGAAGTATCAGAGGCGCAGGCCCAGGATTTACCCCTTAACACAGTCTATTTTGATGATGATATTTTAGTTGTCGACAAGCCTGCAGGCTTTGTAGTGCATCCCGGCGCCGGTGTCAATGACGGCACTGTTATGAATGCCCTTTTATATCATTTTCCGCAAACTGCAATACTGCCACGATGCGGGATAGTTCATCGTCTTGATAAAGATACCTCAGGGCTTATGGTAATAGCTTTAAGCAGGACTGCTCAAACCTATCTTACAAGGGCAATTTCAAAACACAAAGTGATTAGAGAATATGAGGCTGTAGCAGAAGGTGAAATGATCTCAGGGGGCACCGTAAATGCTCCTATTGCAAGAGATCCGCATAATCGTACCAGGATGGCGGTTATGCCAGAAGGGCTGGGGCGCGAGGCTGTAACTCATTACAGGATCATGGAAAGATTCAGGGCCCATACCAGATTAAGGCTGCGCCTTGAGACGGGACGCACCCATCAAATAAGGGTGCATATGGCTCATATTCACCACCCGCTTTTAGGAGATCCTCAGTACGGAGGCAGAAGAATAAAACATATCCCAGGAGCCGGTGAAGAGCTTAAGGAAGCTTTGAGGAATTTTAATCATCAGGCCCTTCATGCCGTACACCTTGAGTTTGATCACCCAATTTCCGGAAGCAGAGTAAGCTTTGACTCCAAAATTCCTGAAAAAATGGCAAAGCTTTTGGAGCTGCTCAGGAAGGATACCAGGGAACATGGCTTTAACTAAACTTGATTTAATTGAAATTCCCCTGCCTGTAGATGGTGTTGTGGCCTATCAAAGTACCTGCCTTAAAGGAGCAGGAGGCGGCAGTTATGGCTGCGGTAATTTAGCCTTTCATGTCGGTGATGATATAAACAGGGTGCTTCAAAACCGCCGCGCCCTGAAAGAACAAATAGGCTGTAAAGCTCTAATCTTTATGGAGCAGACTCATAGTGCCGAAGTTGAGGTGGTAACTGATGTTAATGCCGGGGAAGTTAAGGCAGACGGGATTATTACCACAGTACCGGGGTTGGCATTGGCTGTATTGACGGCGGACTGTCTGCCTCTTTTGCTGATTGCAACTGCAGAAGAACTCAGGGCCGTTGCGGTTGTGCACTGCGGTTGGCGTGGTCTTTTAAAAGGCATTGTTTTTGAGGCTGTAAGTAAGCTTAAAGCTCTTGGGTGTTCTGAAATTTCAGCATGGCTGGGGCCCTGTATAGGAAAAAATTCCTATGAGGTGGATTTGCCGGTAAGAGAACAATTTAAGGATGATAAAGCAGCTCCTGATGCTTTTTTTGATCTTGGAAACTACAGATATCTTTTTGACTTGAAGAAGCTTTGTGCCAATTATCTGATGCAAGAAGGAGTCACCCGCATTTTATCTTTTGAGGCTGATACCTTAAGCGACAAGCGCTTTTACTCTTATCGCAGAGAAAAAGTCACAGGCCGCATGGCCTCGGTAATCTTTCTTGCCTGAGCCTTAAAAAGCACGGAAGGGCTCTTTAAAATAGTGTCTTTTGCCCCCATCTTGTTTACAGGATGAGAAAAAAACTGGAAAAATGAACGGAGGGCAGAATGCGGTTAGACAGATTTACTGTTAAGTTTCAGGAAGCATTGTCCGACGCACAGTCTTTAGCGGTAGGTCACGATAATCAATTTATTGAGCCTGTTCATATCATGTCAGCCCTGGTAGCCCAGGAGGACGGATCCATTCGTCCGCTATTGACATTGGCAGGTTCAGATCCACAAGCGGTAAAAATTTTAACGGATGAAGCAGTAGACAAGCTCCCGAGAGTAAAGGGCGTAGGCGGAGATCTACAGTTATCCCCGCAAACCGGCAGAATTTTAAACTTATGCGATAAGCTTGCCCAAAAGAATAATGATGCCTACATTTCATCTGAAATGTTTGTATTGGCTGCCATGGAAAGTGATGGTGAGCTCAAGCGGATCCTGGAGCAGTGCAATGTCACAAAAGAAAGGCTTTACAAGGCTCTTGAAACTGTACGTGCAGGGCAGCAGGTTTCTGATGAGAACGCCGAAAATGCCAGGGGAGCATTGAAGAAGTACACCATTGATCTTACGGAAAGAGCCGAGAAGGGCAAATTGGATCCTGTTATAGGACGCGATGATGAAATCAGGCGCACTATGCAGGTGCTGCAAAGAAGGACCAAAAACAACCCGGTATTAATAGGTGAGCCTGGTGTCGGCAAGACCGCTATTGTAGAGGGGCTGGCACAGAGAATTGTTAAAGGTGAAGTGCCTGAGGGGCTTAAAAGCAAAAGAGTTCTAGCTCTTGATTTGGGTGCCCTTATAGCAGGTGCCAAATATAGAGGTGAGTTTGAGGAGCGCCTTAAGGCCGTATTGAATGAACTTGCCAAGGAGGAGGGCAGGGTCATTCTGTTCATAGATGAGATCCACACCATGGTAGGGGCCGGTAAAAGTGAAGGCTCTATGGACGCGGGGAATATGTTAAAGCCCGCATTGGCCAGAGGAGAGCTTCACTGCGTTGGCGCCACCACTCTTGATGAGTATCGTCAGTATATTGAAAAGGATGCCGCCCTTGAAAGGCGCTTTCAAAAGGTTCTGATCGATGAGCCCAGTGTGGAAAATACCATAGCTATTTTAAGGGGACTTAAAGAGCGCTATGAAATCCATCATCATGTGCAGATAACTGATCCTGCCATAGTAGCGGCGGCAACTCTTTCTAACCGCTATATTTCCGACAGACAGCTTCCTGACAAGGCAATTGATCTCATAGATGAGGCTGCAGCCAGCATAAGACTGCAGATAGACTCAAAACCTGAGCCCCTGGACCGTTTGGATCACAAGCTTATTCAGCTGCGCATGGAGCGTCAGGCAGTTGCCAAGGAAACTGATGAGGCAAGTAAAAAGCGTCTTGAGGCCATAGATGAAGAGATAAGGCACAGCGAGGATGAATACAATAAACTTGAGGAGATCTGGAAGAAAGAAAAGTTAAGTCACGAGGGGACTCAGAAATATAAGGTGGAGCTTGACAATGCCCGCCACGAGTTTGATGTGGCAAAGCGTAATGGTGATTTGGCCAGAATGTCTGAGCTCCAGTACGGTATTATTCCGGAACTTGAGAAAAAAATTGCCAAAGCGTCGAATTCTTCCGCTTCTGCAAATGAACTTGTCAAGCACAAGGTAACAGATGCGGAAATTGCTGAAGTAGTTTCCAGGGCAACTGGGATCCCTGTTGCCAAGATGCTGGAAGGAGAAAGGGAGAAGCTTTTGCATATGGAAGATAACCTTCATAAGAGGGTTATAGGCCAGGAGGAGGCAGTAGAGGCTATTTCAGGCGCTATAAGAAGAAGCAGGGCAGGCTTGTCTGATCCCAGCCGTCCTATAGGGTCGTTCATGTTTTTAGGTCCTACGGGAGTTGGTAAGACAGAGCTTTGTAAGGCTGTAGCAGAATTTCTCTTTGATACTGAAAAGGCCATGGTAAGAATAGACATGTCCGAGTTCATGGAAAAATTCGCAGTTTCAAGGCTTGTAGGCGCCCCGCCAGGTTATGTGGGCTATGAGCAGGGAGGTTATCTTACTGAAGCCGTAAGAAGAAGGCCTTATTCTGTGATCCTGCTTGATGAAATAGAAAAGGCCCATCCTGATGTATTTAATATACTGCTTCAGGTTTTGGATGACGGCCGTTTAACTGATGGTCAGGGTCGCACGGTGGATTTTAAAAATACCGTGATAATTATGACCTCAAATTTAGGATCATCAATGATCCAGGAAGAGAGCGGCAGGAGATCCTATAACGAGATAAAAGAGACATTACTTGAGATCCTGGAGAAGAACTTTAAGCCTGAGTTTTTAAACAGAGTTGATGAGACCGTGGTGTTCCATCCTTTAGGAAATGAACATATTAAGAAGATAGCAGGTATTCAGCTTAATACCTTATTGGCCAGAGTAAGGGCCAACGGCTACAACGTGGAACTTGGAGAGAATGTTCTGGAACGGGTGGCAAAGCTTGGGTTTGATCCTGTATTTGGAGCAAGACCATTAAAAAGAGCCATCCAAAATGCAGTAGAAGATCCTCTGTCACGAATGATTCTTTCAGGACAAATAAGTGTAGATAACTCTTACATTATTGATTTTACTGATGAAGGAGAACTTGTTCTCAAGGATGGGCGGCGGTAGGCTGGTGGCCTGCTGCAGGGGGTGTCTCTCTGATCTAAGAAAAACTCATTTGAGGTTATTGCGTATATTTTGAATTCAACGTATACGCATTCACCATCATCTTTATCCAACAGGCCTCACTAAAAGACTGCGTGGCTGAGCACTAACAACTATGTTCTAGAATTACTCTTTAAAAGCAAAATCCCCAAGATCCCCTTTTGACGTACCTTAATATAATAATGCCTTAGATAGTAAAAGACTGCCGCTCTGAAAAACCCACGTCTAAAAAGAACCTTGGCTAAATATTTGGTTGCAAAGCGGTTATTGTAGTAATTAATAAAGACCTTCTTATTTTTGCGAAAAGAGATCCAATCGCAGACATTTGGAGCAAAGATCTTGGCATACTTTCTAAAAAATTTTGTCTCAGCTTTGTGGTGATTATAATGCCAAGGTTCCCACGGCTTACGCCAGGGGTAATGTAAGAAGACAGTATTATGTTTTACCTGCCACATGGACTGAAAATTATCGGTAAATTCCGAGAACTTGCCTATGGCGGCGGCATTTAGCGCATCTTGATCTGGTAATATGGGCCTATATTTAATTACATTTTCTATAGCCTTATTCCCAATCTCAGCGTTTTGCCATTTTTTTATATCAATGCTCAAAAGGGACGACCAAAAATAAGTTGTAACCTCAGTACCGCAGACACGATCTGTCTTGCTCCTCATGCCGGCTCCTTTTGAAGCTCTAATTGCCGTATCTGCAAGGGGAAAGAGAAAAAGCTTAAAATCAGGGAGAGGAGAGATATTAACCATATCAACATCAGCGTAAAGGACCGTGCCCTCATCCTTGAAATACTCGTCGATGAAAAGGCGGGCACATTGCACCGCCATTCTGTGATTGACTCTTTTTCTAAGTTCTTGGAATTTTGCAAAGCGGTTAAATGTCTTTAACACAATTTTAAGATTCTTGTTGCCGTAAAGTTCGTACAATCGCTTTTCAAGATGCTGTTGTATTGCTTGAATATCATCTTCGCTGACTGCAATATAGAAAGTAAATTTGATATCAGGATTATTCTCGATAAGAGAGATCATCAAGGCACCGGCACCCAAGATAAAACCATTATCTAAACATAAAAGAACCTTAAGTTCTCTCTCTAACGAACGTTGTTTCCATAGAACCCTTCTAAAATTGACCAGCGAGCTGCCAAGAGCCGTGTTCTAAGAGCTAACATAATCAATAACATTGGAAAAATCAAATAATAGGTCCTGCTTGAAATTGGTTTATTTGACGTTCGGAATTGACTGACGGTAGACAAAAAACTTCGTTAAAGCGCCTTCCAGCAAGGAGTTGAAACGCATTCAAAACTGAATTTATTTATATCACCGATCTGTGCTCATGGATAAAGTGTGATTTTTTAGGGGGCTTGCCTTGAGGACCTGCCATAATCAATCGCATAAGCTGTCTTCAGATTAATTATCCTTACACAAGGGGTAATAAGCTTGCAGTATCAACTAGTGTGAGAACCGCTACGACTTCGCGTTTAAGGGCACTCAGATCATCACAGGCACAAATAAAACCGAGGTCCTTGTCATTTTTGCCATTTGCAAGTCTCGATTTTTTTCAAAAAAAATTTGACAAAGTGCAAATTTTTATTAAAATGTGCATCCACTTAAGCGATCTGCAACATCGCTTTGCTTATCTTAAGCCTTAGCGCTTAAGAGGTTTTTTAAAAGGATGAAGAGACGATCTGTGTGGGTTCCTGGAGAAGGAACCTG
>CAYNSI010000102.1:0-7602 GCA_964399665.1 uncultured Enterobacterales bacterium
TAATGCCATTGCTTAATCCTCCTTAGGCGGTTTAGACAAGAGATCATATTTATCCTCTGATTTATCACAAGAATTCCTATTTATCTAACTATAGGCCCGCCGAATCTCCAACATTCAGCGCTTTGACTTTAAATCAGATCTTACAGAAAAGCTCCCGTTCCGCCATCTTCTTTAAGTGAACTCAGCGCACAGTGCCTGCTATTTTTTAATCCTGATTCTATTAAATTGCAAGAGGCGGAAAAGAGGGATTCCAGTCAGCAGCAAAAACAGCCCTGCCTGATTTTGTGATCTATGATCTCTTTAAGATCGTAAGCCGTAGGAAGCTACATGCCCGATGATGCCCTTGCCCTTGCGGCAATATTCATGGGCATAATTTTCTCCATGGCAGCCTGAGTCTCCTGCTTTTTGGCAATCATGTCAGGATCAGTAAATTTAGTATGATAAAGCCATCTGTAGGCAGTCTCATAGCTTGCCTCAGTGGCAAATCCGCGCACCATCATATCAGCGAAGGCAAGCCTTGCCTGCCTTGAACCCATGGCAGCTGCAGTTCTCATGTATAACAAAGCCTTTTCATCGTCTTTTTCAAGAAGATAGCCCTGTTCGTAGAATGATGCTATTTTCATAAAAGCCGGGGCATAGCCGTGTTCTACTGCCCTTTGAAAATATTCAAGTCCTAAAGCCTCATCCTTTCTGACACAGGTACCGGTTATAAGCATATCCCCCCAGGCAAACTCAAAGGATGAGATCCCAAGGAGTCTAGCGCGATTTTCAATGTCAGGAGTAAACTGACATTTATCGATGTCCTTAACAACAATAAGATGTCTGTTGTTTTCGATGAGATCATGCATGATCTCGCGGGTGTAGGTGGTGATGATTGAATTATCCACCCGATAGTCTGAATAGGAGGAATTAAAAGCCTCTGATGCCGCCCTGGCTCTGGCATCGGTTATTACATCAACCTGAGAGTCCTGCATGGCATACGCCGGCACTGCAGCTGCCGTCAAAGCGGCAAAGCATAATGCTCCAAAAGATTTCAGGTGATCCATGCCAACCCTCCTAAAAGACATTCCCAGTGAAATTAACGGCAGATTTATAAGTACTTTTAGCACAAAAAATTAAAGGGGACCAGGCCCCTTTTTTGATCAAAATATGCCAAAAGTAAATGAACTAATCAGTCTGGCTGTTAATTCTTGGATGCCCAGTCCTTGCCGAAGGCAATACCCTTTTCGATATTGCCATTTAATACAGGAATAAGCTCATCTAAACACTGCTTTTCGTAAGCTGACAAGGTTCCGATATCCAAAGTACGCTCCCAGCCGTTCTTACCAAATACCAGGGCCTGTGCGAAGAACTGGCAGTATTTGCCGTCACCTTCAACATAGCCGTATTCAGTTACCCCGGGCTCACCCATCAGACCGCGTAATACCTTAAGGGCAAAACGGGCACCGGCAGCTGCCATGGACAAGGTGGCTGAACCTGCACCGGCTTTGGCTTCCACAACTTCAGTACCGGCATTTTGAATGCGCTCAGTCAATTCCTTGATGCGAGCCTCACTTATGACCTCAGAACCTATTACCTGAGAGATCAGAGGTAATATGGTATTGCCTGAGTGACCGCCTATTACCGGGATCTTCACACTACCTTTGGATACTCCCAACTCTTCCCCAAGAAAGGTCTCAGAGCGCAGAACATCAAGTGCAGTAACACCAAAGAGGCGGTGCTTGTCATAAACTCCCTTAGCCTTTAAAACCTCGGCTGCGATGGGAACCGTGGAGTTAACAGGGTTGGTGACAATGCAGATGCAGGCCTTGGGACAAACTTCAGCGGCATTTTTCACCAGGTTGGCAACAATACCGGCATTGATATTGAATAAATCATCGCGGGTCATCCCGGGCTTGCGGGCAACACCTGCGGGAATAACAATGACATCAGCTCCGTCAAGAGCCTTTGGTAAATCATCGCCGGTAAAACCAGAGGTGCAGACATCAGTGGGGATATGGCTCAAGTCCTTGGCAACTCCCGGAGTAAAGGGTGCTACATCGTAAAGACTTAAGCAGGAGCCTTTTGGCAGATTATTCTTTAAAATCAATGACAGTGGCTGTCCAATACCACCTGCAGCACCTAATACCGCAACTTTCATGTTTCACTCCTAAAAAAACTAACAATCTTTGTTACAAAGACCTAATGATGTCTTTTACAGTGCGACTATTTTAGCAAAACCTGCCTGCAATTCTTAATTTTATAGCCTGCAAAACTGCCATTTTTAACGGACTTAGTTTTCACTGCACTTAAAATCCAACAGGCGGTAAATCTTCCCTTCACTGCCCTGCAAAACTTTAACAAGGTCAAAATATTCCCCAACTTTAGGCAGCCTTCCAAGTCTTGCCGTCACACAGGCAAGTTCGGCCGAGGCAAGATATACCCGGGCACCCTTACCCAGACGATTGGGAAAGTTTCTAGTGGAAGTTGAGACTACAGAGGCATTGTCCCTTACCCTGGCCTGATTGCCCATACACAATGAGCATCCTGGGATCTCAATCCTGGCACCAGCTCTTGCAAATGAAGCTGTCAGACCCTCATTTTTCAACTTATTGCCATCCATGCGTGTAGGCGGAGCAAGCCATAACCTTACCGGAACCTCCTGTTTGAGATCCTCTAAGATCATAGAAGAAGCCCGGTAATGACCGATATTGGTCATACAGGATCCTATAAACACTTCATCAATTTTAGTATCCTGAACTTCGGATAATAATCTGACATCGTCAGGATCATTGGGGACACAGACAATAGGCTCGGTGACCTCATCAAGATCAATTTCCAAAACCGCAGCATAGCTGGCATCAGCATCAGCCTTAACATCCTGGTAATGTTCTGCGGCCTCTTCCTGTGCCTGTGCCCTTGCCAACAGGGCCTCACTGCATTGATAGCCTTCTTTTGCCATGCGTCTTAAAAATGAGGCATTCGACAGAAGATACCTGACCACAGGTTCCCTGTTTAAGGCTATGGAGCAGGCAGCAGCTGAGCGTTCTGCCGAGGAATTTGCTATCTCAAAGGCATGTTCTACCTCAAGATCTTCTAAGCCCTCTATTTCCAGGATCCTCCCTGAAAAGATATTTTTTCTGCCCTCCCCTGCGATGGTCAAAAGGCCTTTTTTAATTGCAAAATAAGGAATGGCATTTACCAGATCTCGCAAAGTGATCCCAGACTTTCTCTTCCCTTTAAACCGTACCAGTACGGATTCTGGAACATCAAGGGGCATCATGCCGGTTGCAGCAGCAAAGGCTACCAGGCCGGACCCTGCCGGAAAGGAGATCCCAAGAGGCATTCTGGTGTGGGAGTCTCCCCCGGTTCCTACGGTATGAGGCAGGCACATTCTATTTAAAAAACAGTGAATTACCCCATCTCCTGGGCGCAGGGACACCCCGCCGCGCTCTTCAATAAACTTTGGCAGAGTCTTTTGGGTCGTAATATCCACACTTTTAGGGTAGGCTGCCGTATGACAAAAAGACTGCATTACCAGGGGAGATTGAAACTTAAGACAAGCCAAATCCTTAAGCTCGTCTCTGGTCATGGGACCTGTAGTATCCTGAGATCCTACCGTGGCGACGCTTACTTCAACATACTCACCAGGGGTTACTCCCTTCCTGCCGCAGGACATCCCGATAATTTTCTGGGCCCTGGTAAACCCTCCTGCAGCAACGATCGCGGCAGTTGCTGCAAAAAGATTATTTTTGCCAAGTCCTAAATATTCTGCAGCTTTAAAAGTCAGAGCCCGACCTATGATAAGGTTAATGCGCCCTCCTGCGCGAACCTCATCTAAAAGGGTTTCAGAGCGGATTTTAAAGGAGGAGAGAACCTCTCCTGTTTGATGATCTACAACCGTCCCTTCTTTAATTTTAAGGTCTACAAGCCTTCCGGTGATGAATTTGGATACATCCATTTCCAAAGGCAGGGCTCCTGAATCTTCCAGGGTGTTGTAAAAAATAGGCGCTATTCTGCCGCCAAAAACAAAACCTCCGCCGCGCTTGTTTGGAACCCCTTTGATATCACTGCCTATATGCCATAACAAAGAGTTGGTGCCGCTTTTTCTGGATGATCCAGTACCGACAACATCTGCGACAAAAACCAGGGGAATTTGTTCTTTTTTAAGATCATTAATTAAACTTACAGGACCTCTGACTCCTTCTTCATCAGCCTTAAGGCCCTCCCTTGAATTTTTAAACATGCTCAAAGCATGAAGGGGGATATCAGGACGCGACCAGGCATCCTGAGCCGGGGAAAGATCATCTGTTGTCACTTCTCCCGTGACCTTAAAGACTTTTAGGGTAATAGAATCTTCTAATTTTGGTCTTGAGGTAAACCAAGTACCAGCCGCCCAGGCTTTCATAAGTTCCAGGGCATGGGGCACTCCCCTGTCACAAAGCTTTTTTACATCATCGAAGGCATCATAAATTAAGATCATCTGCTCTAAGGCATTTTTGGCATATGAACCTAAGGCAGGATCTTCAAGAAGCCCTATCAAAGGGGCGGTGTTATAGCCTCCTTTCATAAGTCCAAGGAGCTCTACAGCCTTCTTTTTATCAAGGATTGCAGATTTTTTTATGCCAAGAGCAATGTCTCTTAGAAATTCAGCCTTGACCTTGGCAGACTCATCTACACCAGGCTGGATCCTATTTTCAATTAAATCAAGCAGGCTAGCTGCGCTTTTTTCAGGAGGATTTTCAATCAGCTCACATAGCCTAGAGGTTTCCTCTACATCCAAAGGCAGAGGTTCAATACCCAGCTTTAGACGTTCCTGAGCTTTTTTAAAGTATTCTTCAAGATACTCCTTCTTATGCATATGCCAAGGTTTCCTATGTTGTAGTGGTACTAATGCGCACAAATTGTATCATCAGAGGGCATCACTGCTCCTAAAACGGGACCAGTCAAAAAAGAGCCCGGGGTCAGTTTTTCTTCCCGGGGCTACTTCATTATGTCCTGCAATGTGCCCCAGGGTGTCAGGATAGGCCTTATTGACAGCACTGATGCATTTTTCAAGGGCATCATACTGCTTGATGGTAAAGGGGCAGTGATCTGTGCCCTCAAGCTCTATGCCGATACTGTAATCATTGCACTCTGCTCTGCCAAGATAGGATGAGCGCCCGGCATGATAGGCCCTGTCCAAAAAAGACACATACTGGGTGATCACACCTTCTCGGTTAATGAAAAGATGGCTTGAAAGCTCGAGACCTGCAATGTTTCTAAAATAAGGATGTTCATCAGGATTTAAATTACCGGTAAAAAGGCAGTCTACATACGGTGTATTAAACAGGGCAGGAGGCAGACTGATGCTGTGAATGACAATCAAGGAGATCTCAAGAGGTTGAGGTCTTTTGCCAAAGACCCCGGTGGGAACGCAGCGTACCCCCTGTAAAAACCCTGCCTTAATTTCCACTTTATGCCTGCAGGGAAGTTACCCTGGCGTCGAGAAATTCAAAGGCCTTCCCGTCATCAGCACCCTGCTCTTTGGCAAAGCTTATAAGCTCGTAATTTCTGGCATCGGACAACAGGGCACGCAGCAATTTGTTGTTCAGGGCATGACCTGTTTTATAGGCTGAAAAACTTCCCAGTATGGTGCGTCCTGCCATATAGAGATCACCTATGGCATCGAGCATCTTGTGCTTTACAAACTCATTGGAATAGCGCAGCCCATCGGGATTTACCACCCGGTAATCATCAAGGACAATGGCATTGTCAAGAGATCCTCCCAGTGCCAGATTATGCGCATGCATATACTCTACATCACGCATAAAACAGAATGTGCGTGCTCTTGACAGCTCATCTGCAAAACCGCGCCCCGTGAAATTAAATTCAAAGCACTGACTATCCCTGTCCATAGCAGGATGATTAAAATCAATGGTCAAATTCAGGGAAAACCCCACATCCGAAGGATTAAGCTCAGCCCATTTATCCTGATCTTCCACCCGCACCCTGCGCACCACTCTAAGATACTGTTTAGGCTCTTCCAATTCCTTGATGCCCGTTGATTCAAATAAATAGATAAAAGGCTGGGCAGAACCGTCCATAACAGGAAGCTCAGGAGCATTTACCTCTACAATAAGATTATCAATTCCAAAGGCGGCAAGGGCTGCGGTTAAATGTTCCACGGTGGAAATACGCACCCCTGCAGGATCCACCAATGCAGTACAAAGCTGGGTGTCCCTGACGGCTTCAGGAGCGCATTTTATCTGCACATGAGGATTAAGATCGACCCTGGTGTAAACAATACCGCTGCCAGACGGGGCAGGATGAAAGGTTACCTGCACCTTGGCACCTGAGTGCAGCCCGATTCCGGCAGCACTTACGCTATTGTTTATCGTTCTTTGGCAAATCATATCCTAAGCTTTGAATCCTCATGAAATTTTTCTTGCAATTTTAGATCATTTTTGAAGGACTCTTGCGACAAAATTTACCATTTTCAGGATAGCAAACACTTAGGACTTTAGATCTCTACGACCTTGCAAAATTCTGACATCCGCCTTGTTTGAAAAGGATAATTTAGGCAGAAACCTGGATCATACCTTATGTCTTTTACAACTTTTCCAGCCAGCCTATGGTCATGTTCACTTTTGTCAAGGCAGACCGTATGGGAATGTGTTTTGGTAATAAAAATTGAACACAATGCTTTTGCCTCTGCCGCTTGACTTAAGACTTGTTCCCACATAGGATCGTCTAACAATCCCAACAAATAAACCAGCCTGCGAACCTTTTTTCTGCGGTCTTATGTTAGATCAGAAAAGTTTGTCATCGGCAAAGTCAATTTTGGTCCGCAGCTTAGGACAGCCCCTGAACATCCCTTCCATATCAATGTGGTGAGTAGTATCAAAACTGCTTATGTCAAGTTCAGTTAGATTTTTACAACCGGAGAACATAGAACTCATATCTTTGACATTAGAAGTGTCAAAGCTGCTTAAATCAAGTTCAGTTAGATTTTCACAACCGGAGAACATAGAACTCATATCTTTGACATTAGAAGTGTCAAAGCCGCTCATGTCAAGTTCAGCTAGATTTTTACAACCGGAGAACATAGAACTCACGTCTTTGACATTAGAGGTGTCAAAGCTGCTTAAATCTAGCTCTGTTAGCTTTTCACAACCGCAGAACATCCAAATCGTATGGGTGACATTAGAGGTGTCAAAGCTGCTTAAATCTAGCTTAGTTAGGTTTTTACAACCAGAGAACATTGAATACATGGTGGTGACATTAGAGGTGTCAAAGCTGCTTAAGTTAAGTTCCGTTAGTTCTCCACAATCCCTGAACATAGAATTCATATCGGTAACATTTGAGGTGTCAAAACTGCTTAAGTCAAGTTCCGTTAGATTTTTACAATCATAGAACATATACTTCATGTCGGTGACATTAGAGGTGTCAAAGCTGCTTAAGTCAAGCTTAGTTAGGTTTTTACAACCGTAAAACATACCAAACATGTCTCTGACATTAGAAGTATCAAAGCTGCTTAAGTCAAGCTCAGTCAGCTTATAGCAAGCCTCAAACATCACTGCCATGTCCCTGACATTAGAAGTATCAAAGCTGCTTAAGTCAAGCTTAGTTAGTTTTTCACAA
>CAYNSI010000103.1:0-7567 GCA_964399665.1 uncultured Enterobacterales bacterium
CCCAAATTATCATGCGCACCGGGGTTGGATTATAGTCATTGCAGGGATTATTAAGCTGTGGGCAGTTACTTACGAAAACTCTTACAGGTGCTAAGGCTTTCATTTCAACGTATTTTCCTGGTGCAGAAACACCATCATCAAACTTGTAATATCCGTCCTCGGTAATAGGGACATTCATAAAAAAATTGATGTTAGGCGCAAGGTCTCTTTTTAGCACAAGCTCGTTTTTGTCTTTTGACATTTCAAGCATGAAATTATCTCGACAGTTATGCATGTATTCTTTTTCTCGTGCGTAGCGAACTGTATTGCTTTGAGAAGAGCAACATCCCCCTAAAGTATCGTGTCTTCCTGTGAGGTCGGCTGTGATTTCAAGCAAGGGCTTGTATGATTCACTGCGTAAAATAGTTCCTGTGGTGAGATAGATGTTTTGTTGTGCGACAATAGTTGCAACTGCTGAGTAATGGTCAGCAGGGTCTTCAAGACTAAAAAAAGTTGTATCAACTGCTTGGTTGCCACAGACATCAAGAATACGTAGCGTTTGTCCGGTTAGCAAATCGTGAGACCATGGTTGACCTGCCAAGATCTGACTATCATATATAGCGTCTTTGGGATCGAGCGTGCTTTCTTTTTGTACAAAGCCAAACATAGGATTAACAGTCCTTTCGTTATGATGATGCTATTTGAAGAGCTCTATTTAAGCGTTTAGGGAATTAAGCGTCTGAATATTAGCGTCCGAGTAGATTTCTATAGTCCCATGTGTTTTCAAACGCACGGTAATTTTCGTCCCGATAGGTAACGCATTCGTCGAGCAAATCAGTTTTTGGTGCATCATAGACAGTGATTTCTATAGGAACAGAAGGATATGCGTCCGAAGGATCAAGTGGATTTGGTGTGTTTGACAGGATAACGATACTGTCCATTTCTGTGCGTAGCGTTATTGTAGCGCCCTCTTTGCACCAGTCGGGGTCATAATTCATATTGCCATCTTCAGTGATATACACCTTGGAGAATAGATTTACACAGGGAACCAAATCACGAATCGAGAGCCCATTACGAACTAATTCGATTGCCACATTTTCCATTCCTGATTTGTACCAATCATTACCTTGCTCTTGATAAGTGGTCTTGCCGTATTTTTCATCGGTTATTTTTCGTGTTGTTAGACCAGAGATAGAGTCATGCCAACCGAGAGAATCCTGGACAATGCTTGCGAGCACTCTTCCGTTATCGCTCATCAGGACATTTCCTTTGGTGAGGTGGGCTGTGTATTGAGCTTTAAGAGTATCGGGCATATTGTAACGTTCTGTCTTGTCGTAGAGGTTGTACATTAGTAATGCGACGTTGGCGTTGTCACCGAGGGCTTTGAAGTGGATATATTTTTCAGCGCCAATTGCTCCCGACCATTTCTCACCTGGTCGTAAAACTTTTTTCCATATGCATTGCATAGTGTTTACTCCTTTTCTTTTGTAATGTTGCATTGCCAACATGAGGGCTAACTGATTTTTATGACCGCACATTTTTGTGTATTGGTTTTCGGGAAGCCTAAATCGATTGAATAAATCGCGTAAAAGGTCTTCTTTTTATTCGATAGGTGCTTCTAGTGCTGCCCGTGCAGCTGCAAGCTCGTGATCTACAGGAAACCCTGCTTGTTTGGCAAGGGTGTAGTACTCAAGAGTTTTTTCGCGCTGAGCTTTTACAGCACGACGGTATAGCGTTTCGGTGGTTATCGTGCGTTCTTCGTTTAACTCGGCAAGTTCTGCTTTTTCTGCTTCGTTTTCTGTTTCGTTGCGTGGCGCAAGAGCGCAAACGGTGAAGTACACAACAAGAGAAACCCCGAAACTAATTATCGTTACCCAGCCATCCATGTCGGCAGTAAAGATATTGTTCGGAATATAAAGAAGAGTGTTTTCTTCTCCGTAAATTGTAGGGGTTAAAACAAAGAATGTAATACGAAGAATGAGGCCAATAGTGCAAGATGTGGTAACGGCGATTTTTGAGCTTCGTTTCCAGAATAGTCCACCAAAAAGCGCAGGAATGAGACAGCAGAGCATCAGGTCAAACGCCAACGTGAGCAGGATGCCCGTGGCAGATAAACGGGCTGCTATTAAGATGCCCGCAAGCGCTAAAGGCACCATACAAAGACGGACGTACCGCAATTGGGGATCTTTACGTTCGGTGTTAATGCTACGACGGGTGCCAGCAATGTTGCGTACGATCATGTCTGACATACCTAAAATTGCACCTGATGCTGTAGAGAAGGAAGCTGCTACGATACCGGAAAGAACTATAATGGTAATGATGGGAGGTGCATAGTTACTAAGGAATGTATAAAGCAAAGGGTCGTCTCCAGCTGAAATGCCAAGAACATTAACGCATGTTACTGCAATGAGTCCGTATACTACTCCTATAAATGCAGTAAGAGCTGCGGCAATGAAGCAAGAATTGCGAGCTGTTTTTGGGCTTCGTGCGCTGTAGATACGCTGTTGAAAATCAATAGCTACAATATCGCCAACACCGAGTGAAAGAATGGTTGCCCAATTTATAATTGAGCCTTGTGCAGGATCGGATAATTGAGCTAAATCTAAAGGTCCATATCCTTCTGGTGCAGAAAATCCCCAGTTCATGAAAACAAATACGCCAATTACGATACAAGCGACCAGCGTGATAACCGTTTGAATTGCTGCAGTATATGCATCAGAGAGAAGTCCACCACATAGGGTATACAACAGGACAAGAGCAGCCATAATAAAAAGGCCAGCGACGTAAGGGATGTTCAAAAAGTATTCAAAGAGATATCCAATAGCAACCAAGTTGCCTGCAAGCAAAATGATATAGGCCAGTATCATTACACACGAGGCTAGCTTCTCGAACTTAGGTCCATACTTAACACGAAAGAAATCGCCTAGAGAAAAAAGACCCATCTCGTTCATGGGTTTTGCAACAAAAATGCCCGAAAGAAGCAGTGCTATTGCAAGGCCAATTGCAAGAAGAGAACCGGCCCAAAATCCAGACGAACTCGATAAATCCATATTGCCCACAGTTGCATTTGAATCAACAGCGGCAACCATGAGGGCGGGGGCTACAAGATAGACAGGAAGCATTCTGCCCGCAACAAGAAAGTTTTGAGAGTCACCTTCAACTTTGCGACCAACATACATTCCTACGAATAAAACGAGCACGACTGTTAATCCTACTCCAAGAATGATTACCGTATTCATAGGTCCTCCTCAAAGTAATTCGATAATATATCGAATTCTAGGATCCTTTCGTTACTTGGGGATTTCATGAGGATTGCAGCCATGTTATATTTCGATACAGTATCAAAAAGGAAAATAGCTTGAGGGATCGAGATGACCGATCGTAACGAAAAAAATGAGCACAAAAAGCCTGGCAGACCACGAAAAAATGGAAAAGTAAGTGATAATCAGCGAAAAGAAATACTTGACGCTGCTATTTTACTATTTCAGGAAAAAGGTTATGCGAATGTAAGCATGGTCTCTATTGCTCAGGCTTCTGGACTTAGCCAAAGCTCTCTTTATTATTGGTTTAAGTCAAAGAGGGATATTGTACGTGCACTTGCAGAAGCAAATAGCGCTTCTCTACGTAAAGCGTATGAGGCGTGTGGTACAGAAGAGAACATCGCGCTTTGTCTTTATAAAGTATTGTTTGCTGACACAAAAAATTTATGTGATTTGTCGTTTGATTTTTTCTTGGTAGAAAATGTGGCTTTCAGTCAGCAGGATAGCTTTGGTGAATTCTTTAAAAGCTATCAGGAATTGTTCAACTTTATAGAGAACTTAATTGTTCAAGGAAAAGAACGAGGTGTTTTTGTCGTAGACGACCCAAAAAGTGCTGCTGCTTTGGCTCTAGCTACTAATGAAGGTATTCAGCATCGATATCACGCTAACGGCATACCTGGTGCCGGCATGGAAACTGATGGCCTCTTAATTGATCTTGATTCACGGCAATGTGCTCACGAAGCTGCTCGTCGTACGTTGTCAATGTTATTGAGTCCGTCTGATTTCAATAATTTGATTAAAGAGATATCTGAAACTGAGCAAGAGCAGCTCTAATCTGATCAGTTTCTTGTGTACGAATTCCAGGGCGCCCTGCTATATGGCCAAGTGTCGAGTTCATTATTATTGTTTTCACATTATTTATTTGATTTGGCTGCAGTTGTTTAAGCTGATTTTTTAACGAAGCTGGTGAGAAATATCGATCGGTTGAGCAGGGCATAGCAATTATTGATGGGCTATGAGAAGAAAAGCCTTCCGTCCCATAATTGTCGGTGCAGGTATATTTAGGGGGATGAACAGTGTCATTTGTGCGTGGAATGTAAGAGTTTTCCCACGTATAGATCTGGGCGAGGAGATCCTCGATGTTCATAGCAGCATGATCATTTGCCCATGATATAAGCAAGTCTTTTGGGCTATGATACCCAAATTGCACGTATTCCTTTTTTAGAAAAAAATCTTCAGAGTATGCCCATCCAGCATAGGCTTTGCCAAAAGTAGATAGTCGTTGATGCTGCTCTTCGACAGATAAAAGTCGCAATTCTTTTTCATCAGGGTGGCGTAATATTTCTCTGATTCCCTCAAGGAATACATAATTGTAAGGGTTGCACAAAGGAGTGGCACATAAAGCAAGGGCATTCTGGATAATGCAAGGATACTGGTTAAGCCAAGAAAAGACTTGCATTCCGCCCATTGACCAGCCCATGACAAGTTTTACTTTTTTAACTCCTAAATAATCAATTAGTTGTTTTGCAGCATTTACGTTATCTTCGATGGTTATTCTAGGCCATTGATCTAGGGATGAACAACAAGAGCTAGGCTTTGATGAGAGCCCAGCTCCAAATTGATCATAGGCAATAATAAAACTTTTGTTTGGGTTGAATATTTGATGTGAGCCCGAGGCTATCCAGGGTATGTAGCTTTCAAAAGTTCCAGAATAGTAGCTTGGAAGTATTATGGCATTGTCTTTTGTATTACTAAGACTCCCCCAAGTTCGAAATCCTAGTATTGCATGAGGCAATATTTCTCCCGAGCGAAGCTTAAAGTCACCTAGTGGGAAAAGATTATTTGATACTTTCATACTCTGTATTTATGGTCTGCTGTTTTTTAAATAGTGGTTTAGAAAAAGGTTAAATATCGATCTGTTTCCCAGTTAGTGATGGAATAACAGAAATCGTTCCATTCTTGGGTTTTGTATTCTATGAAGCTATTGAACATATCCTCCCCAAATACTTCTTTCGATAGTGGATCGGCGCTAAATGCTTCAATCGCTTCTCCTAGGTTTTGAGGTAGCCTTTGTATGCCTGACTCGGCAATGTTTTGCTCAGTATAGTTATGCAGGTTTTCTCGATGGGGTATTCCAGGGTCTATCTTGTATCGAATGCCTTCTAAGCCTGCAGCTAATATAATTGCTGAACTAAGGTATGGGTTGCATGAAATATCTGATGCTCGACATTCAATTCTATTGCCTGAAAGTGGAACACGAAGCATATTAGTACGGTTGTTGTTTCCATAACTGATAAAAATAGGCGCCCAGGTAGATCCTGACATAGATCCCTGTCTTACGAGTCGCTTATAACTATTGACGGTAGGCGCAATAGTTAGACAAATTGCAGAAGCATGTTTAAGTATTCCTCCGATAAACCATATACCAAGTTGTGTGATGCCGACGCCTTTGACATCTTCTTCAGAATTATGCGCTTTGAACAAATTTTTCCCAGTTGCAATTTCTTCTAAAGACATATTAAAGTGTGCGCCTGATCCGCTCATGTCAGCAAAGGGCTTAGGCATAAAGCTGGCGAAATACCCATGCTTACGTACGATTTCGTTTGCCATGTAACGGAAAAAACATACCCGATCAGCCATAGACATTACATCGGCATAATTAAAGTCTATTTCAAATTGCGTGCGAGCGTCTTCGTGGTCAAACGAATAAACGTCCCATCCAAGCTCGTTCATGCTTTCAACAAGCTCAAGGAGCCAATGGAAGTTGTCTGTTGCGGTGGAAACGTCATAGCATGGTTTGTCTAAGGTATCACGATCAGAAATAGGAATTGGGCGTCCTTGTTCATCTCGTTTAAAAACAAAAAATTCTGTCTCAACGCCTAAATTCATTTTATAGCCTAGGTTTGTTGCTCGAGCTACCTGTCGGGCAAGAATGTTGCGTGAGCACGCCTCAAATGGTTCTCCTTGCGTGTATAGGTTACTAGGGAAAATAGCTATTTCAGGGTTCCATGGCAGAATGAAGCCATGAGTTAAGTCTGGATGGGAGGACACTTCTTCATCGTTAAGTTCTTGAGGGACACCATCAAGCGCAGCACCTGTGTAGAGTTCGGAGCCATGAACCATTTGATCAAGGTGTGAAATAGGTACAATTTTTCCCTTAAGACGACCATGTAAATCAACGTAGCTAGAGAAACAATATTTGACGCCTTGTTCCCGTAAATACTGTTTTATTTCTGATTCGGGATAATCAAGTAGGTTCATAGCCTTCCTCTTTCTTCTTGTTTGGCAAATTGGTCACGTGCTGGTGGTACGGCCAAACAGACATCAGGGTCACTTGTGTGCAGCGTTGCTATAATCGGTACAATATGAAGTAGCCGATTACTATTTCAATACAATATCGAAAATATATTGCTGTCGTTGCCCTTAGGTTGCGCATGTGTTACTGCTTCGTAAATTTGATCAGGCAGTCTTTTAATGATGCGGTGTGTTATCACTGGTCATGGGCGTGTCCTAGATGCGGCTATGAATTGCTGACACTCGCAATTAAAGATATTGCAAGGTTAAACCGAGGTCTGTGTGCTTGTTTGCATTAACCATGTCTCCTTCATTTCATCTTCACTCAGACGGGGTTTTGTTTCTTCGGGAATAAAGCGGTACGCCATGCGGGGCAGGTTGGCTGTAAGTTGCTGTTTACCGCTACTCATTCTTGTTTGGCTGCATTACAGGAGCAGGAGTAATAGACTTCCTGAGTTACTTCTTGATTAGTTTGTCTTCGGTTACATCATCTGCAGCAATAAGCTCAAAGTCTTGTTCCACTTCTACCATTGCCTCCGCGCATCTTTGTCGGTGAGTCTGAAACGAAAATGATCCGGAAAACGCTTTTCGTTGCGTTTCAGAGCTTGGTTGAACATCTTTGCTTCGACTCCGTACAGTGCAGCGAGATCGATGTCAATCATGACTTGTTTTTCTCGGATTGTATGAATCAATGATTCGATGTCTACTAGCTTTGTAGGGTGAATCTCGATGTTTGTTTTGGCGGGGATTTTGTCGGGCGCGAACTCATTCATGTTGTTCTTGTTCCAGATGATGCGCAATTTGACTGTATTGGATGATGCTGTCATCTGGGGTCTTTTTGGGTGTGCTAGATATTGATGGAAGTATAATCAGGGACAGGGATTCTCAGTAGATATCAGGGCTTTTAAAATAACTAGGAAGGTTTGATTGGTGGAGACAATACTTAATAATATGTTGTATATCGTGAGCGCGATAACAGCTGTCATAACGGCTATTCTTACGATACCGAACGCAATTCGCGCAATTCAGGAGCT
>CAYNSI010000104.1:0-7551 GCA_964399665.1 uncultured Enterobacterales bacterium
GTACTACAGCGAAATTTTAGGAGTTAAAAAGCAGC
Source organism: uncultured Enterobacterales bacterium (assembly GCA_964399665.1). GTDB lineage: Bacteria > Pseudomonadota > Gammaproteobacteria > Enterobacterales > Succinivibrionaceae > Avisuccinivibrio_A. The sequence continues at coordinate 36 of CAYNSI010000104.1, forward strand.
TTTTAGAGGCTCTTAACATTTCGATCTTCCTCGTTGGAGCAATGTACCAGGACCAAGATAGCGGATCTGCAGTCAGTGGACAAGGAAGCGGAGGAAGAAGATGAGCTGCTTAATATGGCAGCGAACTGTCGAATATGCGCAGCGACAATGACTAAAAAGAAGGGCGCTGCCGCGCCCCTTTACCCTATGTTAATTATTTGTAACTGCCCCAAAGTTTGATACTTAATTTTCAGAACCTCATGGGGTATTTAGTAGTCAGCGCGCAGGACTTCAAAATGTGCCTGTGGGTGATTGCAGGCAGGACAGGCTGTCGGAGCCTCCTTTCCTTCATGGATATAGCCGCAGTTACGGCAGCGCCAGATCACCATATCATTACGCTTGAACATGGTTCCTTCCGTCAGGTGTTTCCATAGATCGCGATATTGCTTTTCGTGCTGTTTTTCGGCAACAGCGATGTTTTCCATAACCGCGGCAATATGCGGAAAGCCCTCTTCTCGTGCAATGGCAGCAAAGGATGGATACATTGAAGTCCATTCTTCATTCTCTCCTTTGGCAGCTGCCTCTAAATTTGCGGCAGTATCACCTATCACTCCTGCAGGGAATGAATAGGTTATTTCAGCCTCACCTCCTTCTAAAAACTTAAAAAGTCTCTTGGCATGTTCTTTTTCCTGATTTGCAGTTTCTAAAAACATGGCGCTTACCAGTTCATAACCTTCTTTTTTGGCAACGGAGGCAAAATAAGTATAGCGGTTACGGGCCTGGGACTCGCCTGCAAAGGCAGTTAAAATATTTTTCTCAGTTCTGGTACCTTTGATACTAACCATAAGGAAATCCTCTTTCTTGCATGTTTATTTTCTTTTATATAAAGGTGGTAAGTTTTCTACCTGCAACAATAATCCTACCTTATAAGCTTAATGTCAAAGAGAGAAATTATCACCGGGTTGAGAGTTGATGATAAGGCTTTGAAGATTCAGGAAGATCAGGTCAGCTGCGGGGTGAAAATGGTCGGCGATACAGGATTCGAACCTGCGACCCACTGGCCCCCAGCCAGTTGCGCTACCGGACTGCGCTAATCGCCGACGGCAGGAATTATAGGGATAGGAGTCTCTACTGTCAAATTTTTTATGCACAAAACAGGGGGCTGCGGTGGAAGATGCGAGAATCCCCCGCCTTTGAGCATGGGCAGGGTCAAAAGAGTATCTTGCAAAGATGTGCTGCCCTGATGACCTGGAAGATGTTCTAATGGGCAGTTTTTATTGAGGATCGGTTTTTGGAGGGGCTCTGTCAGGAGTTCATAAAAATTGTTTTTAATTGAATAAGTAACAATCTGTTTGAAATTTGTTTGTGGACAAGATTAACCCCGGCTGTCAAAATACTGCGGTGTTAAAGGGCAGTTGCAGCCATATTTATCCTAAGACTGGCAATATGTCAAAAGCTTGTCTAAGCCTACGATTGCTAATTTAAAAATACGAGATAAACAAGGCGTTGTCTCACAATTTTTAAAACACATCTTAAAAAAATTAAAAAAACTTGACGAACATCAAATTTTCGCTATAATTAACTTACTCCTTATGTTTGTTTGATGGTGCCCCGGAAGGATCAGTCCTCTGGGGTTATTTTTTATCGCCCTGAAAATTTTTGAATCGGGCCTGTGACCCCGGAACTAATTTTAAAGATCCCTTGTTTTGGTATGAAAGACTGCCTGTTCCATAGATTATCAATTTGGCAGATTGAATTTACAGATTGCGGTATAATCCTTTGAAAATAAACTGTGTAAAAACCACTTATTAGCTGCCCGAGGGCAAATTGGAGGCCTAATCCTAAATGAAAATTTCATTCGCGCCTAAGCTTATTGCTCTTTGCATATTTGCTTTCTTTGCTTTCACTCTGCAGGGGTGTGCTGTTTTATTTGCTGGTGCTGCTGGTGCCGGCGCAGGTGCTATGGTTGCTTCTGATTCCCGTACCGTTGAAAACATGGTAAATGACGAAACAATAGAGCAGGCTGCAGCAGAGGTCTTAAGATCCAATAAGATTTTATCAGACAGCTCGGTGTTCAGCGTCAGTGCCTATTCCATGTCAGGGAATGTCCTCTTAGCTGGGCAGACTACCAACTCTGATTATCTTGCCTGGTGTGTCAGTCAGATTGAAAAACTCGATTATGTAAGGCGGGTATTTAATTACGTGGAGATTATGCCGCCGGTATCTCCTTCTGTGGTGGCAAGCGATTCTTATATTACCTCACAAATCAGGGCCCATTTGCTCTTTGCCGATAAGGTAAGATCAGGACGCTTTAAGGTAGTAACTGAAAACTCAGTGGTCTTCTTAATGGGTCTTGTAATGAAGGATGAGGCAAATCGTGCCGTAAACCTGGTGTCCTCATACCAGAACGTGAAAAAAGTGGTAACTATCTTCGATTACATTACCGATCAGCCGGAACTTAAGGAGACAGGTTACACGACAACCGATAACATTCAAATCGAAAGGGTGGATTCGAATACTCAGCAGTATCAGACTCAGGGCTCTTCTTCCACATATGTGGAGCCTGTCAGCAGCGATATGAATGGCGGTGCAGTGATCGTTGATGACTCAAGTTACCTGCCCCCTGATACCGCACTTGAGGGCTATTAGTAACAAGGCATTATCATGCCTAAGGCTTTGAGATTCTTTTTGGATGTCTATGTTCCCAATGAAGGGGATCCGGACACCGCCCTTGAAATAGGAGTGCTCTTTTACGATGGAAAGCAGCGCCCTGGTGTCTATCTTCACTCCTTTTTAAGACCGGCCACCCCCAACAGGGTGCGCTGGTCAAACGCGCTCATGCAGGGGATCAAAAGAAATACCGTTTTAAAAGATCCTACACTGCCTTCCCTGAAGGACATAGTCAGTGCCAATTTCTTAAAAGGCAAGACGGTTGTCTGCCTTAATCCCAATCTTGAGCCTTGCAAATCCCTGGTAAAAGACAGCAGATCTCACGGTATTATTGCCACGTGGCAGGAGATTTTCAAACACGATGACAACGCCGATAAGCTGCTGCGACCATCGCAGATGCTGGAGTTTTTGGGTCTGCCAGCCTTTGATGAAAGTCCGGCAGGTTATACTCCCCTTTTGTGCAGGCTCCAGTCTTTAATTGCCATATGGGAATATTTGTCTGAACAGAAAAGATTCCACAAAAATGCTATGGGATCACAGCTTTCCATTCCTTTAAATTTAGTCTGGCCTATCCCCTATAAGGAAAATAATCTTTTATATAGGCAGGTGCAGGATTTTTCAGATATTGCCGATGAGGAGATTTCAGCCTTTTTTTCCCCCGCGCTTCCTGATTACCTAGATTGGTTTAAGATTAAGGTCTACTCGCATGACTGGGTTTTTAGACGCGGCAGCAGTGCTGATATCAATTCCCTAAACGGCAGGATCTCCATGTGTGAGTACATCTTCACCAAAGTCCTTAACTTTAATATGCGCCTGTGGGTGCTTATTTTCTACAGTATCTATGATCATAAGACCGATTACGCCAGGGAAATTGCCTTAAACCGCAGGCCTTTTTCAAAACTGCCGCCATCAGTGAAGGAGGACTTTACCATCTTTCTGATCTCCCATTTGGAGGATTTTTTGACCCATGAGCAGAAAGAAAACCTAATAAGGGCTATGGTAAGACAGACTTTATCCGACAAGAATCAGGAACCCTTGGAAAATTATGATTATGTCAGTCTGAAAAAAGCCGAGAACACAAGCCTGACCTTTAATGAATACGGACCAGAGAATACCAATTTAAAAAACATGCTTGAGATAAGGGATAAGAATAATGAGCTCTTATACCGCCAGTATGAGATTTTTGGCTCGGATGAGGAGAGGGACAGCTGCGCTGATTTTATCAATAAGGAATTTAGAAGCTTTTTAAGGGAAGCCCAGAATCCTTTTTCCCCTCTCTGGCTTCCAGTTCAGTTGAGAAATTGGCTCCAGTTTATAACCGGCATTCCCTTTGCCCTTATTAAAAGGGAGCCATCCTATTTGGACGAGGAAAGAGTCAGTCAGACAAGAAGATTCCTCATAAGGCTTTTAGAAGAGGAAAACTATCAGTACCGGCTTAAGCTTCAGACAGATTTAAAAGAGGCCGTGCTGCGTACTTCAGTCAATTTAAGTCCCAGGGAGGATTTTGAAAGCGCCTTTACCTTCCAGGGTATTACCTACAAGGTTATAGTGCGCAGGGAAAAGCACTCTTTTTTGGGCAGGATACTTAATTTTTGACTCCTAAAATATCCTTGCACTGTTCTGGCAGAACAGGCTTTTGGGCAGGTTTTTGCTTTTGATTGGCAGAGCCTTTGGCAGGAGGCAGAAACCATGTTTCAGTTTCAGCGCAGCCGTCACCCTGCGGCACTTGAGCCTGCCTTTTACAGTAGGGACTGTCATCAGGACAGGATAGTCTTACGTGCATATGTGCCCTGTGCCCGAACCAAGGGCGCAGTTTGTTGAGAATATTACGATCCTCACCTTGTAAAATGCGGCACAGATGCTGTTTTATCCTCGGGTTGACAAAAATGCGCTCAACTTTTTCATCCTGGGCGGCAAGCCTTATCAACAATACGATGTCAGCGGTAAAATTGGCATTGGGTCCCTTGTTGTTAACTATAGGTCTGTCCTTGGGCCTTGCAAGTTGTGCTTCGGTTTTTCGGGGGCTTGCAAATTCAAAGGGGATATCTACATCAAGTCCTGTGGCATGGCTGCCATGATTGGATTTGGGACCAAAGGGACCGCCGTTGGGTTTGGAAAGATCGCCAATAAGAAGAGGGGGAAGCCCGGCTTGTTTGGTTCTTGCTATCAGACCTTCAAGGTAGGCAATAAGCGATGGATGTCCAAAATTACGCGCCGGCCCGTAGAATTGCAGTTGATAGTCAGGACTTTCCCGGGGAAGTTCTATGGTTTTGCTGATGCAGCCTAAGTTGTAGCTGCCATAAATTTGATAAGAGTAGTTTTCCTCAGTATCTGGGGCAGCATTGGCAAAGGAGGCGGCGACCAGGATCATCACTAATGCAATTGTAAGAGTAAGCGGCTTTGTTCCTGTCATGATCTTACACAAGGACTCCTAGGGGTTTAAGCTTAAGTGACATTTTACCAAGCTTTAAGCTTTGCTAAAGTGACAGACCAAGCTTACAAAATTAGGCACTACTGTGCTATTTTGCCATGACATAGGCCCCCGTTTTAAGCCTCTTGCAATAAATTGCAAGAGGCTTAAAAAAAACAGCACAGCTCTGTTTGTTAAGTAATCGTTAAGCAGGTGATCTCTAATTTCATTGAAGAAGCTGATGTAAAATAAGCTATGCTGTAAGATCTGGTTCTTAGGACAGCCTGCTGAATGTTAGCGATAAGACAGTCCTATAGTTCGTGAAATAGGGATTCTTTTAATTTATTTAGAGGGATTTGCTATCCTGACGCTTTGCCATGTATTTGACGTGAGGTTATCAAACAATTGAAGAGGACGAAAAACCCTTATGGGTGAGCGGTTTTTAGAATTATTTAAAGCCCCGGTACTGGCGCTTTTTTCCATGGCCTTTTATCTTAGGGTGCTGTTTACCAAAACAGGAACAGGTTTTTCCTATTTGGTGTTTCTGGCCATGCTGCTTGCCGTTCCCGTTACCTATAAGGTGGACAGTTTGGCACAGATCATGAGAGGTTATGAACTCTCCCGCCTGGTAGCCCAGGTGCCGCCCAGCTACATCAGCCCCGAAGGATTGCTAACTTCAAAAACTGATATCAATTATGCTGAGATCCGCAATTCTCGCGGCGATGTTGTCATAGTCTACAATCCTGATGATTACATGCTCCAAACGCAGCTTTTGGAAGTGCCGGTTGAAATTACCTCAAGATCTTTAATTTTCAGGTTAAGGAATGAAAATGGTACTGTACAAAAGGCCCAGTCCATTCCCTGGTCGGTGATTTTCGAGCGCGGCGGCAATTTTGAGCCCATGCAGGCTGCAGCTTCCTTTGAACAGGCATGTAATGCCCCCTTGGCAGCCTTTTATGTTGGAAGCACGGCATATCTGTTTTTCTACGTCTTTTTAAATTGGATTTTAATTGCAGTACTGGGCAAGCTGATGCTCTTTTACATGACATCAGTACGCCTGCGCCTTCGTGAATGTCTAAGACTTTCTGCCTGTGCCAATACCGTGGTAATGTTGATGGGAACCGTTAATTTCTTCATGCCCGTTTCCGTGAATTTGACCATTCTATTTATCATTCCCGTGATCTATCTTATTGTCATAGGCCGCTATCTTCGCAGGACAGCATCAGCCTACGGCATTGAGGCACTTTCTTTGGGGATCCGTCTTGCCTGCAGGCGTGACGGGTTAAAAACCCTCCCTTTGGCATCTGATTATGAAAAGGCCGTAACCATGATCGCAGCTTCAAGATCTGGTACGACTCATGATGAAAGCAGCACTGATGCTGCAGCAGATGGTGCTGCAGATAAGAAGCCTGGGCCTGATGATAATCTTCAGCGGGGAACTAAAGGGAAGGATCAAGGGCAGGGCTCAGGCCCGGGGATTTTTATGCCGTAGATTCTGTGTTTAATGAATTTAGCTGCAGACCCATAACGTCTTCTTAGGGAAATTTAAGATAATATTGGGAACTGATGCAGAAAAAAATAGTTCTTGTAGAAAATTGTGTGAATTTGATTTTAGGTTAAAAGTTTCTTGTAAAAAAGCCTCTTGAGTATGGGACGGGAATTTTATGAAGTTAAAAAATCTAATCATGACAGCAGGGCTTTTGGCTCTTGGATCTGAGGCTTTTGCCCTGGAGATAGTGGTAAACAACACGACTCAATCCGAGGCTTCATTTGCCTTTTCTTACCTTGACAGCACCCAGAGCAAATGGCTGGTGGAAGGGTGGTATAACGTCGGTCCGGGAAGTCAAGAGACCATTGTTCTTAACACCGACAATGCTCTTTACTATCTTTATGCCGAGTTAGGCAACGGCAGGAAGATAGAGGCAGCCCCGGGTCAAGGAGCAAGACTTGCGGTGTTTGACGGTTCCTTTATTTATGATCAGGAAAAGCTTGGCAGCAGTGAGGACGATAAAAAAGTAGGCTTTGTCAGGGCCCAGTCATCAGAAAATAACAAAGCGGTTATTAATCTGAACTGATGTTCCCTTTTCTCCCATTTCTCCCCGGTGTTCCGGGTGATCTGGGCCCCTGTCGATCTTATCTACGGCTTACGATTCTAACAGTGATTAAGCTCACACCGCTGATTTGCCTGAGATTTTGACAGGAGATCTTTTGCAAAAGCGGCTCTTATCTTTTGGGCTCATCTTCCTTCAAGCATGTCAAGCTGCTCTTGAGTCAAAGACAGCTCTTCTAAGCGTACGACCTCCCGCAGCTGCGAAGGCGAACTGTTTTTATCCTTTTGCGGCTCGCTGACGATCACCATGACGCAGGGAACAATGATAAGAGGATCAATCAAATCGGCATATTTGCGATCTAAAAACTGCCTTTTCCCTTCCTCAAAGGCATCATCTGCTTTATCGC